>JBBRGD010000154.1:0-5547 GCA_038241065.1 Flavobacteriales bacterium | reverse complement strand
GCCACCTTTGGTGATGAATGAGGAAGAACTAATGGATTGTGTCCGGATCATAATTAAAACTATAAAAACCTTTGAAAAATAAAACAGGTGTTTTTAGTTGAATATCAGGCTGTCCAAATTGTAATATTTGGACTGCCTTTTTTGATGACAGCCTTTATATTTTTGAAAAATTTAAATCTCAATATTTTTAAATAAAAGATTAGATGACCGACCCCAAATTGATCACATTTTTAGAAGATTTACTTACTCCAGCGAGAAAGGCTTTGTTTGATAAGGTAGTCCGGCAAAGAACCAATCATTTTACGGTGGTAACCGAGGATGTTTATCAATTGCACAACACTAGTGCTGTTATGAGGAGTTGTGATGTTTTTGGAATTCAAAACATCCATGTGATCGAGGAGAGGAACCTAAAAAAGATTGACCGTGAAATTGCAATGGGAGCTCAAAAGTGGGTCACTCTTAACAGATATCATAGCAGTGAAGAATGCATTCAAAATTTGCGTGAGAAAGGGTATCAGATTGTGGCTTCATCACCACACTATGATGCCGCGATGTTGGCAGATTTTGATATTTCAAAACCCTCCGCAATTTTCTTTGGAACTGAAACCAATGGGCTTTCAGAAGAAATAATTGAACAGGCCGATAAGTTTATAAAAATCCCGATGGCAGGGTTTACCGAAAGCCTGAATATTTCGGTTTCAGCGGCAATTATTCTTCAGGATATAACCCAAAAATTAAGAAGCAGCAATTTAAAATGGGAATTAACGGAGAATGAAAAAAATGCAATTAAATTTGAATGGTTGAGTAAAAGTTTCAAAAATTTTGACCAACTAGTCAATAAGTTTCAGGATAATAGGTAGTTTTATAGTCTAATTGCTAAATAGGTTTCTATGACATTAATTTTTTATATCATCATCGGCATAATTACTTTCATAGCATTTCTGCAAGCAGCCGCTAAAAAGGAATTTGAAATAAGCAGGACTGCGGTTATAAATTGCCCAAAGGAAGAAGTATTTAATATAGCGAGGCAGTTAAAAAAAGAACATTTATGGATGCCCTGGTTTGCTCACAATTATGATGGTATTTTAAAATATAAAGGAGAAGATGGAAAATTAAACGCACTTTTATACTGGAAAGGACATAAAAGATTTTATGAAGGCACTCAAAATATCACAAAAATACAGCAAGGAAAAATTATTGAAACAAAAATTTCAGTGGTAAAACCCTTTAGAATGATTTTGCTGGAATATAAAGGTTTAAAGGAAATTGATGAAAACAAGACCAAAATTGTTTGGGGAATAAAAGGATATCTGGCCTTTCCTTTTTCTGTGCTTGCGCTTATCAAACCAGTTGATAATGCTTATGGAAAAACCTTGGAATTGGGGTTAAAAAATTTGAAAACAATAATGGAGGCTAAGAATAAACCCAAAGAAATCGAGGTTTTATGATACGTTAAAGTTTCTTTCTGATTTGGTTTCTGATGATTGATCTGATCAGTTTTAATCAAATGTTTGTATTTAAAATTAGAGTTCATAATTACAAAGAAAAGCTCTATTTGATCTGCTGCTTCAGCTTAGTTTCTCTTTAGCACTTTATATTCCTCATAACAACCATTTATTGCATCCAGAATTTGAAGATCGTTCGCACTGCGGATGAAATCTTTAGAATAATTGCATCTTGCAAGTATCTCATCTATATCAATCTGGTTCATTTGAAGCACAGCAGCTAATGTTTGCCGATCAAATTTTGTTAGCAGCAAATTTCTGATCTCATCATCATCCTTCATTTTGCGAAGCTTTCGCATTTGTTTTGGGTTATTTCCAAAGATATTATAGAGCGCATCTGCAGGATTAAATATAGCTCCGAGTACTTTGGCGGAAGCATTGGGGGAATAATCCCCTCCTTCGTAGGCAGAATTTAGACCGGAAATGCTGTATCTGTAATTTTCATAGATTGGAATGTTTTTGGCGTCAATTTCCAGATACCCCGTCAATTGAATCGGTTTTATCAGGACTTCTTCCAAAGCGATTCCGAGTTCTGTCATTTTCACTTTCACTACTCCATATTTCAACCAGTCGTTTGTAACTCTTACCTGGATTGTTCTAAAACCCAAATAAGAGAAATACAAGGTATCATTAACAGTAGCAACTATTTCAAAATCCCCTGAATTGTCAGTTGTTGTACCTTTAACCTGGTTTAAATTCACAATGTTAACTCTTTCCAAAGGGAGATCGTTGGAAGCGTTTAAAACCTTCCCGGTTACGATGTCTTGATTCTGGGAAAATCCGCTAAAACCAATGAATAATAAAAATGTAAGGGATATAAGTAATTTCATAAAGTTGTATGCAATGGGGAATTAGTATAGTAAATATTGTACCAAACTAATCCCCTTGCTTTATTTTCTTATGAACGTCTTAATTTTCTTCTGTTCACAGAGCTTTCTATATTTTTTTTCCTGCTTCCTCCTTTACCTGAAGTTTTGTTTTCTCCTCCTTCACTAGCTCCGGATCTTCTTCGTCCACTAGATTCTGTAGATCTGTGTGCTCCTTTAGATTTGAAATCTCCTCGATCTCCACGATCTCCTCTATCGCCACGATCATTTCGTTTGCGTCCTGAAGATCGTCCTCCTCCGCCGCTATCCTGAGAAATTTCTACGCTAATGCGTCTTCCCTTATGTTGGAAATCCTGAAAAGTTGAAATTACTTTCTCGCTTAATGAGGAATCTGTATTGAAAAAAGAAAAGCTCTCTTTTACATCAACTCTTGAAACGTCGTCTCTTCCAAGATCCAGAGTAGCCTTTAGGAAATCTTTAAGGGTCATCCAATCAAAATCGTCTTTTGTTCCCACGTTTATGAAATAACGTGTGCTATCTCCACCACCGGTATAACTTTCGTCACGGGTATTGGATACTTTGGAATTTAAATTCGTTGCGTTTTTGTAGTAATTATAGAACCTTGTAAATTCAACTGAAAATACCTTTTGAATGATCTCTTCTTTAGAAAAATCTTTCAAGACATCTTCAATACTTGGTAAATAAGGTTCTATATCCGGGTTTATCTTGGTGTCCTTAATATCGTTTGCGAGGTGAAAAAGCTGAATGCTGCAAATTTCCTTTCCATCTGGAATTTCTTTATGTTCAAACGTCTGTTTGATCATGCGTTCAATACTTTTTATCTTCCGAACTTCACTTTTGGAGACTAATATCATGGAAACTCCACTTTTTCCGGCCCTACCGGTTCTTCCGCTTCGGTGAGTATAGATCTCTATTTCATCCGGCAGTTGGTAATTGATAACATGAGTAATATCTTCAACATCAATTCCACGTGCCGCAACATCTGTAGCCACAAGCATTTGTATTTGACGGTTCCTGAAACTTTTCATTACCATATCGCGCTGACCTTGGCTTAAATCTCCGTGAATTGCCGCTGCATTGTATCCGTCATCAATAAGTTGTTCAGCAACTTTCTGTGTATCGCGTTTTGTCCGGCAAAAAATAACCGAAAAGATATCGGGATTGGCATCAGCCAGACGTTTGAGGGCAGAATAACGGTCCCTTGAGTTAATCAGGTAATATTCATGGGATACGTTAGATGTTCCCTGGTTTTTGGTGCCAACGGTAATTTCAACCGGAGTACGCATAAATTTTTTGGCGATAGTAGAAACCTCTTTTGGCATCGTGGCTGAAAACAACCAGGTGCTTTTCTCTTTAGGTGTATGCGATAAAATGGCAGTAATATCTTCAAAAAAGCCCATATTCAACATTTCATCGGCTTCATCCAATATGCAATATTCAATTTTTGAAATATCCACCAATTTACGGTTGATCATATCTTGCATTCTCCCGGGAGTTGCCACAATAATTTGTGCTCCCCGCTTGATGTCACGGGCTTGTTCCGTAATACTCGCACCTCCATAAATTGCCACAGTGTGCAATCCCGGAATATGTTTTGAATAGTTTTTAAGCTCGTTGGTAATTTGCATACACAATTCCCTTGTTGGGGAAAGAATCAAACCTTGCGTTTGTTTACTTGTAGCGGTGATCTTTTGAATGAGCGGGAAACCAAAAGCAGCTGTTTTACCTGTACCGGTTTGGGCAAGTGCCACCATATCGGTGTCTTCTTGCAATAAAATAGGGATTGCTTTTTCCTGTACCTCACTTGGGCTTGTAAAGCCCATATCTTCGACCGCTTTAAGAATGGCAGGATTTAACCCTAATTGTTCAAATTTATCCATATAAAATTTTAATAAGTTGCAAAGGTAAGCATTAGTTTACAGCTTATTGGAGAATTTTTTAAATGATTGAAAGTCAGTTAATTCGAGATAAAATCAATTAAATCTCGAAAAGCCATGCCTCTGTGGCTTATAGCCGACTTTTCTTGTAAATTCATTTCGGCAAAAGTTTTGTCGCTGCCATCTGGCTGAAATACAGCGTCATAGCCAAAACCACCGGTTCCTCTTTTTTCTCCGGTAATTTTCCCCTTGCAAATTCCTGGAAACATATATTGGCGATCGTTTAGATTTAGAGCGATCACCGTTTTGAATTGTGCATTGCGGTTGGCATTTCCCTTCAACTCATTTAACAACTTTTGTATGTTTGCTTCATCGTTTTTTTCTTCTCCTGCATACCGGGCTGAATATACTCCCGGTTTTCCGTTTAGGGCTTCCACTTCAAGGCCAGTGTCATCTGCAAAGCAATCTAAATTATATCTTTCCGTAACGAAATCGGCTTTCAAGACCGCATTTCCTTCAATAGTTTCTGCTGTTTCGGGGATTTCTGTAAAACACCCAAGGTCATCCAGAGATATTAATTGAAAAGAATCGGGCAATAAAGCCTGTACCTCTTTTAACTTGTTTTTATTGTGAGTTGCAAATACGAGTTTCATTTGTTTATATTTATTGTTTCCTGTTTGATGTAACATCCCTATAATTATTTCTCCGTGTGACAAGCTTATTAGTCATGAATATTTTATTATAATTCGTCTCATGAGTGAGCGGGATTCTTCACTGCTTCCAGCATTACATACAAATATTTTTTATGCCATTCTGAAAGAATCAATGTTTCATTTTAATCCCAACCTAATGAGCTTTCGGGCGTTTCCCTCCCTGCGGTCGGGTCGGGCTTTACGCTTGTAGTTTTAAAAATGAAAAAGCCATTTTTAAAAGCTACCGCTGCAATCCCTAACGCTTTTAGGTTCGAGGACATTAAAAATAGCAGCGAGACATTTCTTTTTTTTTGTCATGCTGAACGAGCCATTTTTTAGAGTTTATCGTTCAGGATGATTAACTAAACAATTAAACAGATCAACGAATAAACAAATTTCATTGTGTGAGAAACTTTATTCTATTAGATATTTTATTCAATTGAATTTTTAAATATTAACGATGGTGATATGGCTCATTTCTCAAAATAGTAAAGGCCCGATAGAGCTGTTCAGTAAAAAATAAACGAACCATTTGATGGGAAAAGGTCATTTTTGATAAAGAAATAGTCGAATCGGCACGATTATAAACGGCATCAGAAAATCCATAAGGCCCACCAATAACAAA
>JBBRGD010000153.1:0-5556 GCA_038241065.1 Flavobacteriales bacterium | reverse complement strand
TCAGAAGCAAGAAAATATAGATTCTGAACTTAAAGAATCTGAAGTCAAGAGTGGAGAAAGTAATGCCAAAAAGCACGGAGAAATTTTAAATGAACAATTAGAAGAGGGGAAAGCTGTTTTTGGTAGCAGTCCCAGTTTTATCGCATTATCTTCCTTTACGGCAGGATTAGAAATTGGTTTCAGTTTTTTATTAATGTGTTCTGTATACACCTTTTTTATTGGAAAAGTGACAGAAGACACCATTTTTAAATTGATGGCTTTTGTTTATCCTGTAGGTTTCATCCTGGTGATCTTAGGAAGATCGCTGCTTTTTACCGAGCAAACCTCTTTGCTGAGCCTTCCGGTTTTAAACAAAAAACAATCCTTCACAAATTTATTAAAACTGTGGGGTTTGGTAATTTTCGGAAATCTTGCTGGAGGATGTGCTATGTCTGCTCTGTTAATTTGGATTGGTCCTGCTTTGGGTATTTTTGATCTTGTTGCTGTAGAAAGAATTGCGTATCATGTTACTTCATTCCCTCTTCAAATAATTTTGGTGAGTGCAATTTTGGCGGGATGGCTTATGGGCTTACTTTCCTGGTTATTATCATCAGCTCAAGACACAGTAAGCAGAATATTGCTAATTATCATGATCACGGGAATCATGTCCTTTACCAGTTTACACCATAGTATAGTTGGTAATGTTGAAGTTTTTGCTGGACTTTTAAGTTCTCCGAAGATTACAATCTTAGATTACCTGACTTTTGAAAGTATTGCTATTCTAGGGAACGCAATAGGAGGCGTGGTATTTGTAGCCTTGCTAAAGTATCGCGCCTTTGTTTATAATGTAGATTAACCGATATCAGTTCAGAATAAAAAAATCCCCTCATAAAGATTTATAAGGGGATTTTTATATCTCAAATTTTAATATTAGTGCGTTTTCATTTGAGATTTACGCTTAGATAATTGTCTTTCCAGATCTCTTATAGTTTCTGCAACAGCGGCTTCATAAGAATCTTCATTAGATTCAGCAAAAATTTGAGGTCCGGGAACACTCAATTTAATATTACAGATAAAACCCTTGGGTTCCATCCCATCCTGTTTTTTCAAATATACTTCGGCACGAATCACCCAATCATATTTATTTTCAAGTTTATCTAATTTTTCCTGAGTAAATGCTTCCAGATTTTCATCTCTGGTAATTTGTACAAATTGAAATATCGCTTCCATAATCTTCTTGTTTAATTTAAAGCAAGAAACAAATCTTAAGAGCTACCTGCAACTATTTTTGTGTTGTTTAAGTAATATTTATGATTGTCTTTTATAGAAGTGGGATTTTTTAATTCCGAAAATAAAATTTTCGGCATATTTAGAAAACTTAAATAATTTCAGAAGGAACTAATATAGATTTTAAGCTATTTTTTTCGTTTTTGTATGAAAGGAATCAGGAGGGAAATCATCAAACCAATTACCAATCCACCAATAATTCCCAATAGAATAGAATCAAGAACTACATTAGTGCTGAAATAATAAAAAGTAAAAACGACTAGACCAATAATTATGAAAGTTCTTAAAAACATCTGTACCTGCTGAGACATAACTTTTATTTAATGAGCCTGTTAAATATAGTAAGAATAAAGTGTTTACCAAAAATTCATTTCTTAATTGATTTTTAGTAAAAAATGAATAATGGCTGAAATAAAATAATGCAGACAATTATTCAATTCTTTTAAAATTCGTAACTTAATACTTAATTGTCCGTTAGATACAGAGTTTAAGTAAATAGCCAATAAAGTTGATATTTAAAAAATAAATTATGGAAACTGAATCATCTTCGGCTTTAAAAAAAGTAAAATCCAGATTACAATTAGGGTTTTTAACAATTGGAGTCGTACTAATAACGATGGCTTGCGGCAGTACAAAAAATGCTGGGAACAGTAGAGATTTGGAGAATTTTGAACAACTTAGGGAACTGGTTAATTCCCGTGAATTCGAAATAGAAAATGACTGGGCGGTCCCGTTGCGATTAACCACGGTCAATTTGATAGGGAATTCAAATTTTATCCGGTTTAAAGGAGATAGTGTAGAGGTATTTTTGCCTTATTTTGGTGTGAGACAATCCGGTGGGGGATATGGCACCTCAGGAGGAATAGAGTATAAAGGGCCAACGAAGGAACTTGAAATAGCAGAGGATATGACTGAAAATAATATTCTCATAAAATTTGAAGGCCGGCAGGGATCTGAGCATCTCCAGTTTATTATTACACTTTTTCCAAAAGGAAATACAAGCACTTCTGTAAACAGCTCAGAGCGTGATCCAATTTCTTACTGGGGTAATGTGAGAGCTTTGCCTGCTGAAAAGCAATAAAAAACGCAAGTTTTTACCGATATTTTGAAAGGAATTTAAATTAATCTAAAAAATCAAATCATGAAAAAATCAATCGTAATATTACTGGTCCTTTTTATTGGTTCCATAGGTTATTCTCAGTCAAAAAATAAAATTAAGGGGAATAAAGAAGTGGTATCTGAATCAAAAGACCTGGATAAAAAATTCAACACCTTGGAAATAGCCGATAATATCACGGTTTCCATCTCTCGTGGAAATAAAAACACCTATGTTTTAAATACAGATGAAAATCTTGTAGAGGAAGTTCAGTTTGTGGTTATAAACAATGTTTTAAAAATATATACTTCCAAAAAAATAAGCAACTTTAAAAAACTGGAAGTCAATTTAAAAGTAATTGGAATTAACCGCATCATACTAAGGGATGATGCGATTGTTAAAACCGATAAGAAGCTGAAATTCGATAATATTTTGATTGATGGAAATAATTCTTCCAAATTTGATATGGAGATAGAAACAGATGATATTCAAATAAATATGGATAAAAATGCCGACGGAAAAATAAAGCTCAAGGCAAAGAATCTCCAGATTGAAATGGAGGACAGGTCTGATCTTAAGGGTAAAATTGATATAGATAATCTAAAAGTTACCTTGAAAGACAAAGCACAATTAACACTTTCAGGAGATTCAAAGCACAGTGATTTCCGATTAGAGAATTCTGCTGATTTGGATGCAAAAAAGATGGATTCCCGGAATGCCTCACTTATTTCTTCGAATACTTCAGATGTTAATATAAAGGTTTCTAAGAAACTTGAAGTAAGTTCAGACGGAAGAAGTACAATTTATGTTTATGGAAAGGCAGATGTCCAATTAAAAGGATTTGCTGATAAATCCAAAATTATTAAAAAGTAGGTGTGCTCACTGCGAACAATTATGATTCTGTAAAAATTTGGTTAATACATTGATGTATCAGGGAGTCACAGTGGCTCGTTTCTCGTCTATTTTTAGGTAAATAAGCAACATAATTGACAGGGCCGCGCATATTGAAAAACCAATGAACAGGGGCAAAGCTGTTCCCGAAATAAACCTTCCTATAAAGATACTGATAGGAACTGCCATAATAGTGGAAATAAAACCGGTAATGGCTGCAGCAATCCCGGCAATATGCCCTACAGGTTCCATAGCCATTGCTCGTAAATTTCCGAATAGAAAACCAATACTAAAAAATTGCAGCGCAAAAAATAGGAGCAAAATACGAACATCAGGATTCGGGGTATTATAAAATAAGGCAATATATGTCGCCGAGACCACAAAAAATGAAACCAGGGCTGTGGTGATCAATTTTTCCATCCCGTACTTTATAACCAATATTCCATTGAGCAAAACAGCCGAACCTATAGATATTGCAAGTCCGGCAAAAATGAATGGAAATTCTTCCTTCAAATTATACTGATTCTGAAATATTTGCTGGGCACTACTTAGGTAAACCATAAAAGATCCGGTAATAAAGCCGGCAATAATGGTAAAACCAATGGTTCTTTTATATTTTATCAGTTCTTTAAATTCACCTATAAAACCCCTTTTGGAAAATCTTTTCTTATTTTGAATTGATAAAGTCTCAGGTTGTCGTTTCCAAAACCACCACGAAACCAAAATACTGATAAGTACCTGAATATAGAAAATCCCACGCCAGTTGTAGTGATCAAGAACAAATTTACCCAAAGCCGGAGCAACCACAGGAACCAATATAAAAACAACGGTCACAAAAGACATTATACGCGCCATATAATCTCCACTGTACATATCGCGAATAATAGCAATACTCATGGTTCTGGGAGCCGAAAGGCCAATTCCCTGCAAGATCCTTCCTGCAACCATCATTTCTAAACTTGTTGAATTCACACAGATGAAACTGGCAAGGATAAACAGGGCAAAACCCATGTACACAACCGGTTTTCTCCCTAAACTGTCTGAAAGAGGGCCAAAAACCAAAGGACCAAATCCTAGACCAAGGAAGATCATCGTGATGAGCAATTGGTTATCTACGACATCTACGGTCCCAATTGTAATCCCAATAATATCCAGAGCCGGCAATAAGGCATCGATCGCTAATGCCACCACAGACATCAAGGACGCCATAAGCGCCACAAATTCAAATTGCGAAGTCCGGAGATTTTTTTGCATCGGGCAAAAATAACTTATTGATTATAAAAATACAGAACTTAAGGCGCCTAAAGTTTGAAGTATTTAGAGGAAAAAAAAAGGAGCGAGGTTTGTTTGAATTACGAAGTTGAAAAATTAAGGGTCTTGTGTCAACAGTAAAATTAAAGGCCAATTTATTTGAGGGATTATAAGTATTCCAAACTTTATAAATAGAGTTAATCATGCTTTTTTATTAAGCTTACAGCGAAGTGGAAGAACTTCAAAAAGTTACTGTTTATTCATTTTCTTAAAACCGGCTATAAAAATGGAGAAACGGGACTTCTAAATATTCTATTTTACATAATATAAATTATAGAACTAATATATTGTTTTGTCTTTAATCCAACAATATTTAAAATTGCTTTGTTAAATATATATTTTTGAGTTTGATTGAAATTGAGTTGAGGGAATTTATAATTATAAATTATTTTCATAATCCATACTTTGATTCAATATGCGAACAATTAAGATGTCAATATCTATAGCCAAATAAAAAATAGTATGAGATTTATACGAAAATCGCTTTAATGATAGAATAAATTCTGATGCATCACGTCCAAGATTAACGTTATCAGCTAATATTTGAAACAGCGTGTGCATTCCTAATAAGTATGTCTTGGCTTGTTTTAATCCAAATGTTTCGATACCATATTCATACATTTTGTCAAGATCACTTTCGGCTTTTCCTGATAATTTATAAACGCCCATCTGCTCGCATACGTTCTTCGACTTCATTCATAATATCTGGAATAGATTTACCACTAATGCCACTATCCATACCCTCAGTTATAGCTGCTTTAAGCGCTGAAAATTTAGCATTTTTAGCCATGTCACATCTTACTAAATCTCGAAGATATTCACTATCATTTGTAAATTCACCTGCTAAAATTTTTGACTTTATCCACTTATCTTGTTTTTCTGTAAATGTTATCGTTTTTCTAATTGTAGACATATTACTTGTTTTAATAATCATACTATTGGTGCAATTTAGTGTGTTTTATTAATATTGCAAAATAAGATGCTGTTAATTT
>JBBRGD010000152.1:0-5570 GCA_038241065.1 Flavobacteriales bacterium | reverse complement strand
GAACCAAGCGAAAATAAAATAAAATACCCCTGTAAATATGAGTAATGAAATTAAAGTGCTCACGTGTTCTGAAGGATCTCCGGTAATATATTCCAACACCAGATCCCCGCCAATTAAATAGGCCAAAAAGACATTGGCAATGAGAAATGAGATCACAAAAAACACACTCCATTTAAGAAGTCGTTTGGAGATTTTTTCGGTTGTCCAAGCCATTGCAGCCAGCCGCATCTGTTTTGCCCGGTTACCTTCAATAGCATATTCAATGCGCCGGAAAACCATTTCCAAAAAAATAGTTTGCGGACAGATCCATCCACAAAATATTCTCCCGAAAGCCACCGTAAAAAGGGTAATAAACACCACCACAATGATCATGGAAATAACAAACAAGTAGAAATCCTGCGGCCAAAATGGAAATCCAAAAATATTGAATTTTCTCTCGAGGACATTAAACAGCAAAAACTGATTTCCATTGACTTTGAGGAAAGGAGAGCCAATTAAAAAAACCAGAAGAAAATAACTTACCCATTTGCGGTATTTATATAATTTACCGCTTGGCTTTTTTGGAAATACCCATTTTCGTTTTCCTTCTTCATCTACAGTCCCAATAGTATCTCTAAACTTTTCCTGGGTGTCCATCTTTTTTTTCCTTAATAATGTTATTTTGAAATCGGTGCTTCCATAGAAATCCTTATCGATTCAAAAACTTTTAACTTACATTCTACAAAGCATCTTCTGCAACCCATAAATCTCCTTCCGGTGCTTTAGGATCCGGTGGATTTGTTCCCTGTAAGCTTAAGATATAACTTCCTACCTGTGCTCTATCAATAGGTTTTAAATCCTGTTTCCAGGAAATCATTCCCTTTCCAGGTCTTCCACCTTCAGAAATGGTATTAAAAATGGCTGAGATATCACCTCCTAAAATCCAATATTCATCGGTTAAATTCGGGCCAATCCCACCGCCTGCATCTGCTCTATGACAAGCGACGCATTTTTCGATAAAGATCTGTTTCCCAATTTTCATGTCTACTTCCTCAGTAAGTAAAGTTACGCTGCTGGCGTCTACCAAATTCGGCGTATTTTTTTTGTATTCTTCTACAGCCAGTTGTGCATTAGCCATTTCAATTTGAAATTCTTTCTTCTGGGAATTTCCTCCCAAAACATGAAAGTAAGCCATATAAGCAAACGCAGCAATTATTGTAGCATAAAACCCATACTTCCACCAAGGTGGCAAATCATTGTCCAGCTCCTGAATACCATCATAATCATGGTCTAAAAGAATTTCTCCTTCAGCTTCTATAGGTTTTACGCTGTTCAATTTGGAATACCAATCCATAAACCACTTGCCAAATTTCTCATGCTTTTCTGATTCTTTTTTCAGATAATTTTCCCTTGCATCTTCATTGAGGGCTTTAAAAAGAATATTTCCAAGGGCTACAACAGAAATTTCAATGGCAATTACAGCAATCAGTATTACAGCCAATACCAAAAGCAGGATTGGATATTTAACAATAGCCAATTCACCTCCTGTGGGAATTAAAAATTCTATCAGGGCAAATGCTATTGCAACCAGGGCAACTATTCTTAAAACAGGCAGGATTGATTTCATAGTTCAATTTCGTTATTGGATTCAAATGGAATTTTACTCACCTCGTCCACATATTCTTTTTTTGCAGTTATAACCCAAGATATCAAGAGTACAAAGAAGATAAAAAATATGAGCAAAGAGATAATAGGGTAGATTTCTATCCCTTCAATACTTTCCATATGGCCTTTAATAAATTTTAGCATAGCTGGATAATTTTATTCGTTACTAGTTATTTTAATATCTGTTCCAAGTCTCTGAATGTAGGAGATAAGAGCAACTATTTCACGGTTTCTCATTTCCACAAATTCTACATTATTTTCTTTGGCATAGGCTTTATTGGCTTCATAGTTTTTAGCAAAATCAGGATCAGATTGTAGATTTTCTTCAATAGAAATTCCCTGTTCCGTCATCCATTCCTGTGCCCGGGCAATATCCTGCGGAGTATAAGGAACCCCCAGATTAACCATTACTTCCATTTTATTTTCTGTTTCAGATTTGTCTAATTCATTTAAAATAATCCATTTATAACTAGGCATAATGGAGCCGGCAGAAATGCTTTGCGGATCATAAAAATGGTTCAAGTGCCAGCTATCAGAATATTTACCGCCAACACGGAACAAATCTGGTCCGGTACGTTTGCTTCCCCATAAAAAAGGATGGTCATACACGTATTCTCCGGCTTTAGAGTATTCGCCATACCGTTCTACTTCACTTCTAAATGGTCGGATCATTTGGGAATGACAACCCACGCAACCTTCTCTTATGTATATATCCCTACCCTCAAGCTCCAGCGGCGTATAGGGTTGTACGCTTGAAATGGTAGGAATGTTTGATTTTATTAAAATAGTTGGTACAATTTGAACAATTCCTCCAATTAAAATAGCGACAGTAGCTAAAAGTGTTAGTTGTACAGGACGTCGCTCTAACCAATTGTGATAACCTTCCCCCGCAAGGCGTTTTTTTGATACCCGTTCCAGAGGAGCTGCTTCCGCCAGTTCATCGGTCACTTCACTTCCGTTCCTAATAGTTTGCACCAGGTTGTATAGCATTACGAATGCACCCATTATATACAGTGAACCTCCAATGGCCCGCATCCAGTACATTGGCATTATTTCGGTAACTGTTTCTAAAAAGTTTCCGTAAACTAAAGTTCCATCAGGATTAAATTGTTTCCACATGGAAGCTTGTAAAAATCCTGCAACATACATGGGAAGCGCATAGAGTATAATCCCTAAAGTCCCGATCCAAAAGTGGAAATTGGCCAATGCGTTGGACCACAATTTGGTTTTAAACAATCTTGGGAGCATCCAGTAGATCATCCCGAAAGTTAAAAATCCGTTCCAGGCCAAAGCACCCACGTGAACGTGAGCTACGATCCAGTCGGTATAATGGGCAATAGCATTCACACTTTTCAGGGAAAGCATAGGGCCTTCAAAAGTTGCCATCCCATAACCGGTTATAGCAACCACCATAAATTTCAAAGTAGGATCTGTCCTTACTTTGTCCCAGGCACCACGCAGGGTCAACAAACCGTTAATCATTCCACCCCAGGAAGGAAATAATAACATGATTGAAAAAGCAACTCCCAGGTTTTGAGCCCAATCCGGTAATGCGGAATATAACAAGTGGTGAGGTCCGGCCCATATATATATAAAAATCAGTGACCAAAAGTGAACTATGGATAAACGATAAGAAAAAACAGGCCTGTTTGCCATTTTAGGAACAAAATAATACATCAATCCTAAAAAGGGAGTGGTCAAGAAAAATGCTACGGCATTGTGCCCATACCACCATTGCACTAAAGCATCCTGAACACCTGCGTAAACAGAGTAACTTTTTAGAAAACCTACAGGTAATGCGAGGCTATTAAAAATGTGAAGTACTGCTACGGTTACAAAGGTTGCAATATAAAACCAGATTGTCACATACAAATGGCGTTGTCTTCTTTTGAGAATAGTCCCAATCATATTAATCCCAAAGGCAACCCAAATCACCGCAATGGCAATATCTATAGGCCATTCCAGTTCTGCGTATTCTTTAGAAGAAGTATAGCCCAGGGGAAGCGTGATCGCTGCCGCAACAATAATAAATTGCCATCCCCAAAAATTGATATTACTCAAGGCATCAGAAAACATTCTCGCTTTCAGTAGTCGTTGTAGAGAATAGTAAATTCCGGCAAAAATGGCATTTCCCACAAAGGCAAAGATCACCGCATTGGTATGCAGTGGCCTAAGTCTTCCAAAACTCAACCAGGAAATCCCATCAGTTAAATTTGGAAATAAGAAAAAGGTTGCGAGTAACAAACCAATGGACATTCCAATGAGACCCCAGAAGATCGTTGCATACGTAAATTTCTTAACGATTTTATTATCGTAATAAAACTGCTCTAACTCCATAATTATTCTTCTTTATTTTTTGAGGTTGATTTTTGGACTTGATCTTTTTCTTTTACCAGTTCATCGTCAAATAGCATCCGAACAGATGGAGTGTAGGTATCGTCAAATTGACCGCTTCTTACGGAAAGGATAAAGACGACAAAGAAGAAAACTGCTATAACTATACTGATAGTCAACAGCAAGTAGATTACACTCATAGGTATTGAATTGTTATACAAAAATAGAACAATTTCATCTTTTATAATAAAATTTTGTTAATTTAATTTTTGGCTTATTAAATTTGTCATAAGAGTGGTAAATAACACCACACTTATGGAACTCAAGGGCATTAAAATTGCCGCCACAACAGGCGATAATTGCCCTGTTACTGCAAAGTATAGTCCTACTATATTATATAAAAAGGAAATAGCAATGCTTATTTTAATTATTGTCATGGTTCCCTTAGCAACTTTAATGTAGTTATGCAACTCTTTAAATTTTCCAGCCTCCAGGATCGCATCGCAAGCCGGGGAGAATACATTTACATTTTCGGAAATCGCAATACCCACATCGCTTTGTTTTAGGGCACCCGCATCATTTAATCCATCGCCAACCATCACAACCCGGTGTCCATTCTGCTGCAATTGCCTGATGTAGTTTAATTTTTCCTCGGGGGTTTGTTGAAATAGTAAGCTGGTTTTTAAAGGAAGGATTTTTTTTAAGTTGGCGGCTTCCCCATTATTATCGCCAGATAAAATTGCCAGTTGATATTCCGGGGCCAATTCTTTAAATAATTCTGAAAGGCCTTCTCTGTATTCATTTTGAAACAGAAAACTGCCCTTATAATCCTCATTCAACCTGATGTGAACAGCGGTTTGCAAATTATTCTGAATATTTCCCGCATTTACGAAAGAGGCACTTCCAATTTTTATTTGTTGATCGTTGAATTTTGCCCTGATTCCCTGTCCCACAACTTCCTCTACAAACCTCAGTTTTACAAGTTCACACCCGTTTAAATGAGAATATAGAATTCTGCTTAAAGGGTGTCCGGAACTGCGCAGCGTAGATTTTAACAGAGATTTTTCCGCTTTATTTAAAGTTGTCCCTTCATAAGTAACCAAACTTTTATTATTGGCTGTTATAGTTCCTGTTTTATCGAATATCAGCGTATCCGCGTTTGCCAACCGCTCAATAGCCTGATCGTTTTTAACATAAAATTTCAGCTTCCCAAAGATGCGCAACATATTTCCTAAAGCGAACGGAGCCGACATTGCCAAGGCACAAGGACAGGCAATGATGAGAATTGCGGTAAAAACATTCATTGCCAGGGCCGGCTGTACAAATAACCAATATGTTGTTGCGCTGGCAGCGATGCTCAAACTGCTTATTGTGAAATATTTGCTGATAGTATTAGTAAGGGAAGTAAAGGAATTTTCTTTGTTGGAATCAAAAATCTGATTGCTCCACAATTGTGTCAAATAACTTTGAGAAACCGGTTTTAAGGTTTCAATTTCAATGCTGCCGGAAACCTGTTTTCCACCCGCAAAAATCTTATCTCCCGATCCTTTTTCCACTGGTTCAATTTCTCCTGTCACAAAACTGTAATCTAT
>JBBRGD010000151.1:0-5606 GCA_038241065.1 Flavobacteriales bacterium | reverse complement strand
TATTAAAAAAATGTCAAAATACCAAATGTTTTCCAAATATTAATTATGCAAATTAAAAATAGACGCGTTATGACCCCAGTAAATACATCGCGAAATAAAATCCGCATATTACATGTCCTCGGGAATATTCCCTTCCTGTTTTTATTCTTTATTCTATATTCCTGTAGTGTAGATACAAATATTGCAGAGGAACCGGAGAAAAATATCATCGAGGAAATTAGCGGTCCTTCAACTGTTTACAAAGGAATATTCGCGACCCAAAATTCAAAATTCAGGGGTATCTTCCAGCTTACACTTCCACGTGGGAAAGCTGATCTCAATGAACTTAATAAAGCTACTTTCGGAAAAATTACTATGCATACAGGTGAAGTATTTGAAGCTCAGGCAGATAAATTAATACAAAAAAGCGCCGATTTTAAATTAGTTTTTGGATCAAAAGATCTTACTTTCACCTTTACTCTTGATGAAAATAATAATCCGTTGATAACAGATGTTGTTTTTCAAGGCCAGGCAGCCTCTATCATAGCGGCTCAGGATACAGCAAATTCGCCTGTTACTCCTGTTACAGGAACCTATGTTTGCACCAACTGTCAGGATCAAAACTCTACTATAAATGGAATTGAGTTAAACAATGAGAAAAGAACATTTAATATGCTGCTAACTACAGCTGATGGGAATACGAACATTAGTATTCAGGCACTTGTGGGAATTTTAGTCGATACACAACTATTGGTTAATGAGCGTTGCACTTCCAATGAAGAATATACATTTTGCGTAATTAAAAGTGGTGATAACCTTACCACCGAACCTATCAAGTGGACAGGCGTACACCGCTATACGGCTGAAGGAAGCCAAAGCGCAAAGTGTTCCGGCATATCAGGCGTTTTTGAATATACTTCTTCTGATTTTGGTTCAATAAAAGGAGAATTTAGCAGCGATAAAACTTGCCCTAATACAACTTACTTTGTAAGCCCCACGGGGAACGACACAAATACTGGAATTTCCCCCCAGGATGCCTGGCAATCCATCTCCAAAGTAAATAGCATAGACCTAAAACCAGGTGATATTGTATTATTTGAAGGAAATAATGAATACACCGGTAATATTTACCTTGACAATAAGGATGGCAACAATAGCGCAAATCCTATCAAAATATCATCTTACGGAACCGGAAAAGCAACTATTAAAGCAGGAAGCAGTTTTGGTATTTATGCCTATAATACTTCCGGGATTATAATAGATAATTTAATAATTGCCGGAAATGGAATAAACTCCAATACTCATTCAGGAATTTATTTTTACAATGACCTTCCAGGTAATGTGAAATTAGATTTTATTGAAATCACAAATTCTGAAATATACGGATTTAAAGATTTCGGGATTGTGATAGGAGCCTGGAACGAAAACTCGGGGTTCAGCAACGTTTTACTAGAAAATAATAAAGTTCACGATATTCTTGATGTGGGAATATCTTCTTTCGGAAAATTTTCCTCCACAAAAACAGGTTATGCCCATTCTAATATCACGGTTAGGAATTGTGAAGTCTACAATATAAAAGGCTATAGCAAAAATTCACACTCTGGTGATGGCATTGTTTTATCTGATGTTCAAAACTCAACTATAGAACATTGTACCGTTTACGACTCCGGTAGTGGAAATACCAATTGTGGCGGCCCTGTAGGAATTTGGTACTGGGATGCAGACCAGGTGACAATTCAATTTTCTGAAGCCTATAATATCAGCTCCGGAACCGGATGTGATGGTGGAGGTTTCGATATGGATGGTGGAGTTACCAATGGGGTGATGCAATATAATTATTCACATGACAATGATGGTTCGGGATTCCTTGTTGGACAATTCACGGGAGCCCGACCTTTGCAAAATATAATTATAAGATATAATATTAGCGAAAATGATGCAGGAACAAACGGTGGAAGCATTAATTTATTTAATGGACAAAATTCTATGTCTATAAAAGATATTTATGTGTATCAAAACACCTTTTATTTGAGTGAACAAGCCACTAATACAAATTCTGCAACTGTAAAATATACCTTATGGAAACCCGTGAGCAACAACATAAATTTTTACAACAATATCTTTTTTGCTGAAAATGGAGCAGATTTAATTGACTTGCCGAGTGGTTACTCAGGAAATTTTGCCGGAAATCTATATTATACTTCGGGAATATTCAAGATAAACTACAATGGAAATACCTATAATTCTTTGGAAAATTTTAGAGGAACAGGTAATGAAACCTTTGAGAATCTTCCTGTTGGTTATCAGGGCAAACCAATGTTAACCAGTCCGGGAAATGGAGGGATTATAGGTTTTGACAATAAATTATCTTCCTTAGATGCTTATAAATTAAAAGCCGATTCTCCTGCTTTAAATGCCGGAATAAATATTTCTATAGATAAAGGAACCCGCGATTTCTACGGAAGTAATCTAAACCAAACCAGCTCAAATGATATTGGAGCACATGAAAAAATTTAAGTATTTTGAATTTTAAGTTCATAAAAAAAGGTCTGATTTTTTCATAAAGTCAGACCCTTTTTTATATAAATTTCCAGCATCTAAGCTTTCGGCAAAAAAACTTCTGCTATCATACATCGTGCACTGCCGCCTCCACAAGTTTCAATTGTACTTATATCTGAACTTAAAATTTCGCAGTGCTTTTCAATTCTCCTAATCTGATCCCTGGTTAAACTTTTGTGAGCAGCTGTGCTCATTACAAGATATTTTTTATCGTTCGCGCCTTTAAGCTGTAACATATTGCCTGCAAACTCATGAATCTGGGTTTCGGTAATTTCAATTATTTCCTTACCATCTTCTTTTAAATGTCTTTTTACATTATTGCGCTCTTTCGTATCGTCTATACAATCCAGACAAATTACCGCAAATTCATCGGCCACACACATCATCACATTAGTGTGATAAATGGCTTTTCTTTTGCCTTCAACATTTTGATATGCAGAGAAAATTACTGGGGTGAATTCCATATCTTCACAAAATTCTATCAACAAATCTTCATCTGCACGAGGGGATAAAGCACAATATGCTTTTTGATTTTCTCTGTCCAGAATCATACTGCCAGTTCCTTCAAGAAAAATATCTTCCTCTTCTGCCTTTGTATAATCTAAAACTTCATTTATTTTAAAACCCTTGCTTTCCAATTCCTCAAAGAAATCCATTCTTCTTTCCCGCCGCCTGTTTTCAGCAAACATAGGATAAACGACAGCTGTTCCGTCTTGGTGAAAGGAAACCCAGTTGTTGGGAAAAATAGAATCTGGGGTGTCCAATTCCTTTTTATCATTCACCACCACCACATTTACTCCAACAGACTCCAGTTTTTTCACGAAAGAATCAAATTCCTCCTGGGCCTTTTTATTTATTTCTTCATTTTTGAGTTGAAGCTTTTCCTGAAAAAAATTGTTCACCGCTGTTTGCTCATTCATCCTGAAGGCAACCGGCCGAACCATTAAAATGGTATTTGTTATTTGTTCCATAATATTTGTTTCTTATTCTCTTATCAATGGCAAGGTAGAACATCTTAAAAGTCCTTCCTGTTTGGAAATTTCAGCATAAGGAACCTCTTCCACTGTAATGTTTTGTTCCCGTAACCATGTGTTCAACCGGGTGAAGTTTTTTTCTGAAATAACCACTTCTTCAGAAATAGAGAAGATATTGGAATTCATATTGTACATTTCTTCCTGTGTAATCTCAAAAATATTTTCTTTTCCGAATAAGTTTACAAGCCAGTTGTATTCCTCTTCAATTAAAAACCCACTTTTATAGATAATTGCCTTATCCCTACCCACCGGCTGAAAACAACAATCTAGGTGTAATGCATTTTCCCGAGGATTAATATTGGATTTTTTTAAACTGAAAGGAACAACAATTTTGTGTGGAAATAATTTTCGCAAGGCTTCAACGGCTTTAATGTTAGTCCTTGCTGTAATAAATTCGGGGTAATTATCACCTTTATAAGTGCCAACAAAAATATATTCTTTATACGGCATAACATCTCCGCCTTCAATATGTGCATCCTCCGGAAGGCTGATCACATTTTTAGAATCAATTTGTTCGATTACATGGTTGATTGCCTCAATTTCCTCATCCCTGTCGGGTAGAATATTTGCTTTTATAAATTTATCTTCAAGTACAAAAGCGATATCCCTGGTGAAGATCTGGTTGTAATCTTCTATAACCTTAGGCCTGTAAACTTTTACATTATATTTCTCAAGAACGGCTGCCACCGCTTCCATCTCGGCTGCCATATCTTTTTCTACCGGATAAGTCCCTGCCTTTATATGCTCTGCCGATTTTGGATCATAGGCCTCAGCAAGATCCGGTGTGGGTCCATTGCTTATGGCAGTCCCCAACACCACAGCCTTTAAAGGAGCAGTTTCACTGGTAATATTCAATTTTAGCATTCCTGATTTTTTTTACAAATATATAGAAACCATCATCGGAAAAGAATCTTTTATAATTAATTGAATAGTACTTATATCTTCATTTATTTAAAATTAGTTAACCTCTTCATTTTTATAAATTTAAGTGCTTTTTTATATCCACATTTTTAACAAATAACCTTTCTTATATTAGCCACTCTCCGTAAATTTGGATTTTAATTTTATTTTTCTGAAAGATCTTAAAATATTATTTATCTCTGTTTTACTGCTCAAGATGGCTGTGGCTTGTAATAAACCTGATGATTCCAAAAATCTATCACCAACAGTATATGTTGAACAAACCAAAACAGGTTACCGGTTAATTCGGAATGGTGAACCTTTTTATATAAAAGGAGGGGCAGCAAGTTCACAATATTTAGAAGAATTAATGGAGGCTGGAGCTAATACTGCCCGCATCTATGATACAATTAATTTAAAGGAAACCTTAGACAGGGCAGAAGACCTAGGCCTGGCTGTGGTAGTAGATATTCCAATGCCAAAATTTATTAACGACCCAGAGTTTTATGAAAACCAGGAGCTTTTTGATTTGATGAAATCCAGAATTGAAAGGCTTGTGCAAAAGCATAAGGATCATCCTGCATTACTTTATTGGAATTTAGGGAATGAACTTTATTACCCATATTTCTATAAAATAACTGACTTTTATTCCAGCTTCAATATTTTAATTGATTTAATACATAATATTGATCGAAATCATCCAATAAGTACAACTACTATTGGCGCAAATAAACTTAGAGTATTAAGTATCCACAGGAAAAGTCCGAAACTGGATTTTATCTCCTTTAATTCCTTTGGTACGCTTAGCAGTTTTTCCCAAAAACTTCGGCCAATAGCGCCCATCTGGTCCGGCCCTCATGCAATTACAGAATGGGGAGTAAATGGCCCGTGGGAAGTCCAATTAACTGGATGGGGTGCTCCAATTGAAGAAACCAGCACTAAAAAAGCTGAACAGATTAAGCAACGATATCACAATTATATTGAACCATTGAAGACCAATAATTCTTTAGGCAGTTTTGTATTCTACTGGGGACAAAAGAATGAAGTTACACCCACCTGGTATAGCCTTTTTGGAAATAACAGAGAGAAAACACAAGCCGTTTTTGAACTTGCTAAAATCTGGAGCAACAACAA
>JBBRGD010000150.1:0-5610 GCA_038241065.1 Flavobacteriales bacterium | reverse complement strand
TTCTAATAATTTCATTCACCATATAGGGATTGATGGCACTTGCACCGTATCCAAACAACAATGCGAAATGATGTGGTTCACGAGGTTCTGCAGATTCTATCACAATTCCGAAAGAAGATCTTCGATTGTGATTTTTTGCCATGCGATGCACAAAGGAACAAGCCAGTAACGAGGGTATAGGAGCCAACTTAGGATTTACATTTCGGTCTGACAGGATTATTAAATTACAACCATTGTCTACTGCAATGGTAATTTCGTTGATGATCTCATCCAAACGCGTTTCTAATCCGTTCAGGCCCTTTTCGGCTTCATATAAAATAGAAATGGATTCCGATTTAAAACCGGGGTAGTTTATGTATTTTAATTTATCCAGATCATCGTTGGAAATCACAGGATTTTGTATCCTCAGTTTTTTACATTGCTCCGGAATAATATCAAAAATATTGAGGTCTTCCCCAAGGGTTAAGCTGATATCGGTAACAATTTCTTCCCTGATCCCGTCTAAAGGAGGATTGGTAACCTGCGCAAAGGATTGTTTGAAATAATTAAAAAGCAATTGTGGTCTTTCTGAAAGTACAGCCAAAGGAGTATCAGTGCCCATAGAGCCAATAGCTTCCTTTCCCTGGGAGGCCATAGGGGTAATTATTGTATCAATATCTTCCTGGGTATAACCAAACAATTTTTGTCTGGTGATAAAATCGATTTTTTCCACCCGGGTTTTAATAACTGTATATTGAACCTCAGCCAATGGAATCAGATTATCATCCAACCATTTTCTATAAGGCAATTTGGAAACAATGCTCTCCTTTAATTCTTCATCCCCAATAATTCGGCCTTCGTTCATATCTACGAGAAACATTTTTCCGGGTTCCAAACGGCCATGAAGCGCTACATTTTCAGGCTTAATATCTATAACTCCGGTTTCCGAAGACATAATTACATAGCCATCTTTGGTAACAGTGTACCTTGAAGGGCGCAGCCCATTTCTGTCCAAAACTGCCCCAATATAATTTCCATCGGTAAAAGGAATTGAAGCTGGGCCATCCCAGGGCTCCATAATACAGGCATTATACTCGTAGAATGCTTTTTTCTCATCGGGCATGGAAGGATTTTTCTCCCAAGCTTCCGGTACCATCATCATCATGACTTCGGGAAGGGATCTTCCGGTGTGTAGGAGTGATTCCAAAACCATATCCATAGAAGCCGAGTCTGATTTTCCTTCACTTACAATTGGTAAAATTTCCTTAAAATATTCTCCAAAAATTTCGCTTTTAAAAAGCTCTTCTCGGGCTCTCATCCGGCTTAAGTTTCCACGCAAGGTATTTATTTCACCATTGTGGCACATATATCTAAAGGGTTGGGCCAACTCCCAGGATGGAAAGGTATTGGTTGAAAATCGCTGGTGTACCAATGCCAATTTTGTAACTACCTCCGGTTCATTTAGATCCAGATAATACTTGTTAATATCCTGAGGCATTAGAAGCCCTTTGTAAATTAAAGTAGTTGTGGACAAGCTTGGCACATAAAAATAATCTGCTTCGGAAAAGCCGGAGCTTTCAATTCTATGCTCTGTTATTTTTCTTGCTGCAAATAGTTTCGCATCAAAAATTTCATCTGAAATGTCTTTTGTTTTCCCAATAAAGATCTGCTCGGTAATAGGCTCAGAAGAGGCTGCAACCGCTCCCAAACAGGAACTGTCTACCGGAACTTTCCTCCAGCCTATAACTTCTAATCCTTGTTTTTTGACCTCTCCTTCAAAAATTTCTTTGCAGATATTAAGTTGGTTTGATGCTTTGGGAAGGAAAACCATTCCTACTGCATAAGATTTAAAATCGGGGAGTACGAATTGGCAAGCCTTTTTGAAAAAAGCGTGTGGAATTTCTATCAGGATCCCTGCGCCATCACCTGTTTTTCCATCGGCACTTACCGCACCACGATGTTCTAAACGAATTAGAATATCAATGGCTTTATGGATTATATCATTGGTACGTTTTCCTTTTAAATTACATATAAATCCTGCCCCACAATTATCATGCTCAAATTCCGGAGAATAGAGTCCCTGCTGTTTTATTTTCATGTCCTTTGTCCTTAAATTATTGTTGCAAATATATCCAATTAGATGATAAAAAATTAGCGAAAGACATTAAAGAACAAAAGAAAAGCGGTAAAAATATTTAAATACAAATAAATTGATAATATAATATTTTGATCGCGTTTATGTTGATAATCCCGTAATCTTAAAGAAACTTTTTATCATAGAAAACCAAATTTTTCCCCCGATTATCATGTATTTTGACTTGCAGAAGGTAAAAATATATCTGAAATCAATGTAAATGTCAATTGCCCACAATTTTACTGGTGGGCAATTGAAAATAAAAAAATAAATCGTTTAAACTTATTATCCCATCAATTGCAAGGAGTTAAAATCTTTATTGATGATAATGCTGTTTTCTTTCAAATTAAATTGTGAAAATTCCAGACTTACTTCTTCATTGTCCACCATTACTTTTTGAATTGCAAATGGCAAACCGTGAAAACGCAACTTCATAGTTTCATAAGAAGCGAAATATTTTCCGTCTTTATGCTGTTGAATACTGATTTCCTGTAATTTTCCGCTTAGTTTAAAGCTTCGCAAACTGTATCGGCCTTTTTTGTAATCATATCCGTCATGAGCATCTTCGTAAAGTTCAGAATTTTCCTTTCCATGTTTATAATATACATCCAGAACAAGTTCTTTTATTTCTAATTCATCTACATATTGCTGAACGGGATATTTGGGAATAATCGCGCCTTCTTTAATAAATAAAGGCATTTTGTGGAGTGGAGCATCTACCCATATTTCTTTTCCGCCTTCAACAATTACATCATCCCAGAAATTGAACCATTTTCCACGGGAAATATACATCCTTCTTCCCTGGGCATTTGGTTCCTGAATTGGACAAACAAGGATCTGGTTTCCGAAAATAAATTCATCTGAACGATAATGGGTTTGAACATCTTCCTGATCTACATAAACCAGGGGTTTTAAAATGGGAATTCCATCTTCCACATATTGATGAAATGCAGTGTATAAATATGGTATCAACTGGTATCTTAATTCTACGAACTTTCTGGTAATTTCCAAGACCTCTTCTCCAAAACACCAGGGTTCCTGATCTCCATGATCACCCGAGGAGTGTGTCCTGCAAAACGGGTGAAAAACCCCTAACTGTATCCAGCGCGTAAATAATTCGCCGGAAGGTTGTTCTGCAAAACCTCCAATATCAGATCCTGAAAAACTCATCCCACTCATACATAATCTCTGGATTTGCATATTTGCTAATAACAAATGCTCCCAACTCGCGACATTATCACCCGTCCAGGTGGAAGTATATCGTTGTCCGCCGGAATAATTTGCCCGGGTAATGACAAAAGGCCTTTTGGGATAAATAAATTTCTTAACTCCTTCATAGGTGGCTTTGGCCATTTGCATTCCGTAAACATTATGCGCTTTACGGTGGCTGCAGGGATTTCCATCATAATCATGACGTACATCCATTGGAAAAGTTTTGCCCGGCACTTCCATTACCGCAGGTTCATTCATATCATTCCAGACTCCCTTGATACCAATTTCGGCGATGAGCTCTTGATATAAACCGGCCCACCATTCCCGTACTTCGGGATTGGTGAAATCAGGAAAACAGCATTCTCCGGGCCACACTTTCCCTCTCATATAGGGGCCGTCAGCTCTCTTGCAAAAGAAATCCTTTTCCAGGGCTTCCTTAAACACCGAATATTCCGGATCTATTTTGATTCCCGGATCAATAATAGCTATAGTTTTAAAGCCATCTGTTTCCAGTTCCTGAACCATCCTTTTAGGATCGGGAAAAAATTCCTTGTTCCAGGTAAAACATCTGAAACCCTCCATATAATCTATATCCAAATAAATGGCATCACAGGGAAATTTCAATTCCCGGAATTTGGAAGTGATTGCTTTGACTTTGCTTTCAGGGAAATAACTCCATTTACTTTGATGATATCCCAGGGCCCACAATGGAGGAAGTTCAGGTTTCCCTGTTAAATCGGTATAAGAGGTAACCACATCTGAAATTTGAGGGCCATATATAAAATAATAGTTCATTTCCCCCCCATCTGCCCAAAAACTGGTGATACCTCTTCTATCTTTACAAAAGTCGAAATGAGTTTTAAAGGTATTGTCAAAGAAAATCCCATAGGCGAGATTGTTGTGCAATGCCACATAAAATGGTACGGCTTTATACAATTCATTTAGATCCTTTCCAAAAGCGTATTGATCGGTATTCCATAAACTAATTTCCTTACCCTTTAAATTAAAATTGGTAGGTGTATCTCCAAGTCCGAAGTAGTTTTCATTCTCGATAGAAGCTTTGCTCATTTTAACTTTATTTCCGCCAAACTCAAAACTTTCTTCCCAGTGAAAACCAAGTTCATCTTCCACAATTACACGGTCGTTCAAATCGTACATCCCAATTCTTAAATCGATTCGGGCGACTTTACATTTTAATTTTTTGGTGATAATGGTGATAAATTCAGGATCCTCTACTATTTCCAGTTTATTAAATCCACTGGAGGGATTTTCATCTATGGCATAGGAAAAGTCTTTTTCAAAAATTCCCTCAGGCGCATACCGAAAACGAAATATGCTGTCTCTAAGTACAATAATCTTCAATCTCACTCCATTTTTGGTGACAAAAGAAATTGTATCTCCGCTTAATTGAAAAGAAATTATCTCTGCAGGAAATAAATTCCCTTTATATTCTAGTTCAGTGTTCGTAATCATAAAATTGATTTTAAAAAGGCACAAAAAAAAGCTTTAAAACTGAGATAGAGAAAATTTGTTTATAAAATTTTAAAAACTACCACACTTAAAGGAGGGAGAACAAGCTTGGCAGAAAACTTCCGATGATGGGAAGGTTCCGGTTTTATTGGGATTGCCTTAGAATTGCCAATTCCCGAACCGGAATATTTCTCGTTATCGGAATTAAATAATTCCACAAGTTTTCCTTTACGCGGCATCCCAATTTTATAATTTTCATGGGGAATAGGTGTAAAGTTACAAACCACAATAAGTTCATCTTTAGGATCAATTCCTTTTCGGATATAACTTAGTATGGAGTTTTGGCTGTCATCATAAGCAATCCATTCAAAACCTTCGGCATTGAATTGTTTCTCATGCAAGGCTGTTTGTTCTTTATATAATTTATTTAGATCCTTAATTACAGATTGAATTCCCTTGTGATATTCAAATTCAAGCAAATGCCAGTCAAGGCTCTGGTCAAAATTCCATTCTGAAGATTGCCCGAATTCGCCACCCATAAAAAGCAGTTTACTGCCAGGATGTGTGAACATATAGCCATATAATAACCTCAAATTTGCAAAGCGTTGCCATTCGTCACCCGGCATTTTGCCCAAAATAGATTTCTTTCCATACACCACCTCGTCATGACTCAATGGCAACAAGAAATTTTCAGTGAAGGTATACGTCATACTAAAGGTGATATCGTTTTGATGATACTTCCTGTAGATGGCGTCTTTTTGGAAATATTCCAGCGTGTCATGCATCCAGCCCATCATCCATTTCATACCAAATCC
>JBBRGD010000149.1:0-5635 GCA_038241065.1 Flavobacteriales bacterium | reverse complement strand
TCGTTTTTCTGGCAGTTGGATTATTTTTTGGTTCCTGTAAAGTTGAAACCTCGAAAGTAGAATTAATCGCCCCTGTAGAACAAATCAAACTGGAGCGAATTGATAGTATGCCGAACTTGCCTAAACCCTTCAAGATTATGGATTTCGAAGGTCTGGCGAAAGGTTTTGATTCCCTTGTTTTTGACGAAACCCAAACCGGGAAATACTGGCCGCTGATATGGAATGATAATTCGCGCAAAAATTTTGATCAGGAAACCTTTGGCATTTATACAGCAATGGGAGATCTTAGACAAGGACCGGAACATTATAATGGAATTTTCCATGAATCTCTGGCTTCTATAGGTTCTGTTTTTGGTGCAAGCCTTGTCGGTATTGATAAATCTGATCAAAACGGCAAGAATTATGTTTCCATGTTAAAGAATTATTATAATTCTGATACCCAATGGAATATTGTGATGAATAACACAAGCCCTGAAGTAGCTTTACTTGGTGGGGGTTATGCCAGAGATTGGTGGTATGATGTATATCCCAATGTATTATTTTATGGCGTAGCCAGTTTTTATCCAGAAGAAAAAGATTATTCAGATATCATGCGCACGGTTGCAGATAAGTTTTATCAGGCAGATTCAGTAATGGCAGGTAATTACAATCATTCATTTTTTGATTATTCAACCCTGGAACCAAAGGATAATTGGATCTGTAAACAACAGGATGCAGCAGCAGGACATGCTTATGTACTTTATTCGGCATACCGGCAATTTCAGGATCCCAAATATCTGGCTGGAGCAAAATCTTCTTTAGAGGCTTTATTGGCTCAGGAGGACAACAAATTCTATGAAATTTTGATGCCTTTTGGTGCTTACGTTGCAGCTCGTTTAAATGCCGAAGAAGGAACAAATTACGACTACAGGAAAATTCTTGAATGGACTTTTAACGGCACGCCTGAATGCAGGGAAGGCTGGGGGGTTTTAGTTGATAACTGGAACGGGTACGATGTGTCCGGATTAGTTGGGAGTACCGTAGATCACGGAGGGTTTGCTTTTTTGATGAATACTTATGATACCATGTGGCCTTTGGTCCCAATGGTAAGATATGATCAGAGATACGCGGATGCCATCGGAAAATGGATGCTCAATGCGAGCAATGCCTTAAAATTTTTCTATCCTTATGAAATGCCCGATGATCATCAAACCATACCAGAACAAAAACAGTTCACTAAAGGCGTAATAGCCTATGAAGGTTTGATTAAAGAACCTCATTTTGAAAAATATAAAGATATAGAAGAGCCTGTAGCCATTGGCGATGGACCACATTGGGTAGAAGGAAATCCCGATGTTTCTCAGTTTAGTGTTTATGGAAGCGGACATGTGGGTATAGCCGGATCAATTATTGAAAAAACAGATGTTCCGGAAATTCTAAAATTGGATTGTCTAGCAACCGATTTTTACCGCGGGAATGCCTTTCCTACCTTTCTTTTATACAATCCACATCCAAAGGAAATGTTTGTAACTTATCAGAGTGAAAATACTGAAGCTGTTGATCTATATGATGCGATCTCACATCAGGTACTTGTGAAAAATGTAAAAAATTCCGAAAAATTAATGATCCCAATGCAGTCGTCAAGGTTAATTGTTGAAATTCCTGCAGGCTCAAAGGTTATGTTAAAAGACGGAAAATATTATGTGAATAACACTATTGTGGCTTACAGGTAATTTATGATGAAGTGATGAAGTGATGTTGTGATGTTGTGATGAAGTGATGAAGTGACAATTTGATGTTGTGATGTTGTGATGTTGTGATGATGTGATCCTGTGATGAAGTGATGATGTGATGATGTGATGCTGTGATGAAGTGATGAAGTGACGATGTGATGAAGTGATGCTGTGATGATTTGATGATTCGATTTTGTGATGTTGTGATGATGTGATGCTCTAATGATTCGATTTTGTGATGGTGTGATCATGTGTCGAAGTGATGCCCTGCGCCTCTAAATAAATAATAATGAGAAAACTATTCCGTAACTTGGGTAAGTTCAAAAATACTTGGGGTTGACTTTTTACTCCATTACTCCGTTACTCCATTACTCCGTCACTCCGTCACTCCGTCACTTCGTCACTCCGTCACTCCGTCACTTCGTCACTCCGTTACACCATCACTCCGTTACTCCATCATTTTCCCTTATATTTGCAATTTCAAATATCTTCAACCAAAACAAGAACAAACAATCATGGATTTTTCTTCCTTAGGCATATCTCCCTCGTTATTACAAGCATTGGCCGATCAAAATTACACTCAGCCATATCCCATTCAAAAGGAGGTGATCCCGGCAATTTTAAATGGAAAGGATGTCCTGGGGATTGCCCAAACAGGCTCGGGTAAGACCGCGGGTTATGTATTGCCAATTTTAATGAATTTGAGAGCCAATACTGCTTCAAAAAACAGGTACGTAAATGTTTTGGTGCTTGTGCCAACCCGTGAACTGGCAATGCAGGTAAGAGAAGTTTTTCGGTTGTTCGGATCGGCGCTTCCGGAACGAATAAAATCCCTGGCAGTTTTTGGGGGCGTTGCCATAAATCCGCAAATGAAGGCTTTGCAAGGTGTCAATATTTTGGTCGCCACTCCTGGAAGGTTATTGGAATTGGTTGAATCTAATGCCGTAAAATTATCCAATATTGAAAGCCTTGTCCTGGATGAGGCCGATAAAATGCTGAATTTGGGATTCAAAGAAGAAATGAACCGCATATTTGCCCTTTTACCTAAAAGGCGTCAGAATTTGCTGTTCTCTGCCACCCTAAATGAAGATGTTACCAACATCAACCAAATCTTGTTGCGCGATCCCCTGGTTGTTAAAATTGAACCGGAAAGTGATAAGCTTGACCTGATCTCACAACTGGCCTATTTTGTGGCGGAAGAGAAAAAAGGACAACTTTTGCGTTATCTGATCAAACACAAGGATTTAAAACAGGTATTGGTTTTCACATCTTCAACTTATAAAGCAGATAATGTGGCCGATAAACTGCGCAATAACGGAATAGACGCCAAGGCAATCCACAGTAAAAAAAGCCAGAAAGCAAGGACTGAAGCTTTGAGTAAATTCAAATCAGGGGAACTTCGCGTTTTAGTTGCAACCGATCTTATTTCCCGTGGGATCGATATTCAGTTTTTGCCTTATGTGATCAATTATGAATTGCCGAGATCACCCAAAGATTATATTCACCGTATAGGAAGGACCGGCCGGGCAGAATCTCCGGGAGAAGCCATCTCATTTATTTCTCCTGAGGAAGAACATCATTTTAAGATCGTCCAGAAAAAGATGGGGAAATGGGTTACTATGATTGACAGCAAAACCATAGAACTTCACGGCTATTAAACTCAATAGCCTTCTTTATTTTGCTCTTTAGCTTTCTCCACGATCGCTTTTATATGTGCTTTATGCACCTCCTTCTGCTTGCGCAGTTTCTCTTTTTTTCGCATTAAGAGCTTGGTGTGTTTGGCTTTGTTTTGAGCATTTTTTTCAACTCCTTTTTTTGGCATTTTGAAAATATGGATTTACAAGAATTTCTGAAAAGACAAAAATACCGGAAATTGAGAAGACCTTCTATAATTTGAAGCAATTTGTGACAGGTAAAAAATGATACTGCAATTCCGGGAAAAAATCAGAAGGAAAAAAGCTGAGTTTCTAGAAATATTTTACAATTTGGTCAGCTATCTTTCTTTTGAAATGAAGGTATGTTTTCAGGAAATTTACCAAAAAACAGCTGTTTTTTACAAGCTGTGTAAAAGCTCAGAATTCAATGGCATAACTTATCTCCAGCACGATTTTTTTGTCAATACGGTATTCTATTTCATGTTTAATGTTTTTCATTTGAGCATGATCCAGTGCCTCTGGCGCTACCATCTTTATGGAAATTTTCAGGGTTTTCCCGAATTGTACTTTTACATTTCTTAAAATCACACCGTCAATGGTTGCTCCTTCAAGTTGACTGGTAATAATGGCTTCCTGTTTTATCCTGTTAAAAGAAAAGGATAAGGGTACCGCAACCAAAAGTATAATTAACAAGCCATAAATGAGTCCTAATGTGGCCTTCTTGAATGGAGCAAAACCAAGGATAAGGAAGGTGAGGCCGGAGAACAGGATAATTCCTGAAAGGTTGGTTAAATACAATAAAAATGCACCAGAAAACACTTCCCAGTCCATCCAGCCAATGCCAATTCCGGCAACGGCAAGTGGCGGAACCAAGGCTACCGCGATTGCCACTCCGGCAAGGCTTTTTGCAATTCCTTCTTTTGCGTGGGCATAGGCTGCAGCAATCCCTGAAACAACGGCTATTCCCAAATCTAAAAGATTAGGGGAGAGCCGTGCTTCAATTACAGAGGTATGAACCTTCATTGGAATTAATATGGTTATTATGGCAGCAAAAAAAAGGGAAACCAAAGTTCCAAACAAAACAGAAATTATCCCTGTTTTGAGCATTTCCTTATCATAACGCACCATTCCCATTGAAAAGGAAACTATGGGGGAAATTATGGGAGCCAAGATCATTGCACCAATAATCACCGGTGAAGAATCGGCAAATAGTCCAAAAGTGGCTATAAGAGTAGAAAGGATCATCATTATGACAAAAGCAGAAGTAAGTTTTGCGTTTTCCCTTAAGACAGTAAATAATTTTTTAAATTCCTCGGCGGTTGCCCTGGGTAACCAAGGTAGTTTTCGCTGAATTAGCTCCTCGCGTTTTTCCCCTTTGGGCAAGGTCCCAATTTTTAAAATATTTTTATCGGGATTATCACTTTCCTTCATGCTGAATGCACTGACTTGTTTTAGAAGTAAAATTTCATGTTGTACTTCTAAATTAATTTCCTTTGCACTGGCTTTTTCTCCGTCTATCGTGAAATTAATTTCAGAGGAATACTCAATTTTTAAATTTGAAGTTTTTATAAGGCCAATAAAAGATGGAGTTTGCTGCAATATTTGCGATTTTGGAATAAGGCTGCGAAATAAAAACCAGATCAATTCAGAAACATTTTCCGGTGCCAAGATCAAAGCATTAAACATTCCGTCGTTTAAGAAACTTTTTGAAACCAATCTTTTTGATACTACCGAGCCAAAAGAATGTTCCACAACAACGATCCCCAGCGCCGAAGTTTTGATTTTTTCCCCGTTTATACTTAATAAAACAGGCTCGTGAGAAAGCCTGGTGCATTCCTTAATGTTTTTTAAAAATTTGAAAACTTCAGAAAAAAAATTATTTTTACTTTCTTCCTTCAGTATAAAAGCACTCCCAATATTAACTGATTGGAATACCAGTTGTCCATTACAAGTTAACAGATCCAGTTTATGGTTTTCTTTATCATTCAAAATTTCCCCAAGCCCATCCTCAAGTTTTTCCGAGAGACCCAAACCTTTAATGATATGTTTATTTTCTGGATGCGATAATATCCCTATCTCCCAGCCATTTTTTGCAGCAAGAGATATGAATTCTCTTAAATTATCATCGTTCAAATAAGCAACTAAAAGAGCATCTTTTTCCGGGGTAAAATCAGAATTTAGGGGGAATGAAACCAATTGGTGATCCCTGCCCTCAATCAATGGGATTATTTTTTCTTCTACTTCTTTAAGATCTGCGGAATTGTGTAG
>JBBRGD010000148.1:0-5647 GCA_038241065.1 Flavobacteriales bacterium | reverse complement strand
CCTCCTTTAAAGAAATCCACTCAGCCCTGGACCAGGGAAAACTTGAAACTGCTAAAAAACTGCTTCAGAATAGAATTTCTGAGAATCCCGAAGATGCTGTTGCAACTGCTTACCTGGCAGATATTGCCGGTTTTGAGAAAGATTGGGATACCGCAATTTCAATATATAAAAGACTAACCCAAAAATATCCGGATAGCATCGATTATAATTTTAAATATGGGGCAATCCTGGGAATGAAAGCACTTAGTGTATCTAAACTACAGTCGGTGATTTATGTTTCCGATATTAAAACATATCTTGAAAAAGCAGTAGAATTAGATCCGGAACACGTGAAAGCCAGGAGGGTTCTTGTTGAATTATACGTTAAACTGCCGGGAATCCTTGGAGGAAGTATTTCCAAAGCTAAAACCTACGCCGATGAGCTAAAAGATCTAAACAAGGTTGATTTTTATCTGGCTCAGGCATTTATTGTCAACGAAGATGAAGGCCCGGAAGAAGCAGCGCCACTTTTTAAAAAGGCCATTGAAGTTCACCAACAATTGCCAAGCCATAAAAAGCGAAATCCATTAAATTACGAGCTCGGAAAAGCCGCTTCAGATGGTGATATTTACCTGCAGTATGGTTTAAAATTGTTAAATGAATATATCGCGAACTATAATTATACAGATATTTATCCGTTGGAATTGGCATACTTAAGTATGGCTAAGATCCAGGCAGGCTTAAAGAACAAACTGGCAGCTATCGAATCCATCGATAAAGCTCTAACGCTTAGACCTAATTTTAAGGAAGCCTTAATAGAAAAGAGGCGAGTCCAAAGTCTATAACCGGATTTTTTCTGAATTCCCTTTCACCCGAAATTTCAGCATTAAATAAGTATATTTGCTGAAATTTTCAATTTTATGAAACTTCATTTTATCGCCATTGGCGGCAGTGCTATGCACAATCTTGCACTGGCGTTGCACCACAAAGCTTACCAAGTATCGGGCAGTGACGATGCCATTTTTGAACCCTCAAGATCCAGGCTAAAAAAATTTGATTTACTTCCCGAAGAATTAGGGTGGTTTCCCGAAAAAATAAATCCCTCGCTGGATGCCGTAATTCTGGGAATGCATGCCAAAGCCGATAATCCGGAACTTCTAAAAGCCAGGGAATTGGGGCTCAAAATTTATTCGTATCCCGAATTTTTGTATGAACAATCCAAAAATAAAACCAGGGTTGTAATTGGAGGTTCTCATGGAAAAACCACAATTACTTCTATGATACTTCATGTGTTGCATTACCACAATAGGGAGATAGATTTTATGGTTGGGGCGCAATTGGACGGTTTTGACACCATGGTACATCTTACCGAAGAAAATGATTTTATACTGTTGGAAGGCGATGAATATTTATCTTCTCCAATAGACAGAAGGCCCAAATTCCATCTTTACAAACCCAATATCGCCCTTTTAAGCGGAATTGCCTGGGATCACATCAATGTTTTTCCTACTTATGAGATTTATTTAGAACAATTTAAAATATTTGTCGATTCCATCGTAAGTGGAGGAATTATCGTTTACAACCAGGAGGATCCTGAATTAGTTAGCATTGTTGATGAAACTGTGAATCAAATCAGAAAACATCCTTATCAAACGCCCGATTACCGGATAAAAAATGGAACTACAATCTTAGATACTCCCGAAGGTGATATGCCCATTGAAGTATTTGGGGCTCATAATCTGAACAATCTGGCGGGAGCCAAATGGATCTGTCAGCATATGGGAATAGATGAAGACGATTTTTATGAAGCCGTGGCTACTTTTAAAGGAGCCTCAAAGCGTCTTGAAAAGATTGTGGAATCAAAATCGACTGTTGTTTTTAAAGATTTTGCTCACAGCCCTTCAAAAGTGATGGCAACAACCAAAGCAGTTCGGGAACAATTTCCGGAAAAGAAGTTAATTGCTTGTTTAGAGTTGCATACTTACAGTAGTTTGAACCCTGAATTTTTAATGGAATACGAAAAGAGCCTTGATCCGGCAGATGAAGCAGTCGTATTTTTTTCTCCCGAAGCCTTGGAGATAAAAAAAATGCAGCCTATTTCCAAAGATCAGATTCGGGAGGCGTTTGATAAAAAGGATCTAATTGTTTACACTACGCCGCAGGAATTTAAGCAACACCTTCAAACCCTTGACTATTCCAATTCTGTGCTGCTTTTGATGAGCAGCGGTAATTACGGAGGACTCGATTTTGAAGAAATTAAAAATTGGGTTTTATAATTTTTAAAAATATTGTTGTTTCGTTGACTGATTTTCAATTATTTAAAAGTAAAATATCGTTTCTGTTTTTTTATCTTTAGCAAAAGCGTAGCTATGAAAAAAGACTATATCCCGTTTACAATTAAAAATTGGGCTCTAAATGACAGGCCCCGGGAAAAATTACTTCAAAAAGGAAAATTGGCTTTAAGCGATGCCGAGCTTATCGCGATTTTAATTGGATCTGGAAATACAGATGAGAGCGCGGTAGAATTGAGCAAAAGAATTCTTTTCGAAACCAAAAATAATTTAAACCTGTTGGGAAAACTTTCAGCCCAACAACTAATGATCTATAAGGGAATTGGGGAAGCCAAGGCCATCAGCATAATTGCGGCCATGGAATTGGGTCGCAGGCGAAGGACAGAAGATGCGCTGGAATTGGTGAAAATTGCTTCCAGCAGCACAGTTTTTGAGCTTTTACAACCTATCATTGGGGAATTGCCTCATGAAGAATTCTGGATCCTCTATTTAAACAATGCCAATAAAATTATTGAAAAGGTACAAATAAGCAAAGGCGGAATTACCGGGACACTAGTAGACGTGAGGATCACTTTAAAAAAAGCCCTGGAATTAGGTGCAACTTCCTTGATTTTGGCCCATAACCATCCTTCCGGAAATTTAAACCCCAGTGAGGCCGACAAACAACTCACCAATAAATTGAAAATTGCAGGCGAGAGTCTGGATATAAAAGTTCTGGACCATCTTATTGTAACCGAAAAATCCTATTTTAGCTTCGCCGATGAAGGGCTGATGTAACAAAATCTCGAAATGCTTTTAATTTACACACAAAAGATCACCCCAAGAATAATTTATATTTTTAAACATATTTGCACCCATATTCTGGGATTGGAAATAAGGTTTACCAACAAGATTGAGGAATTTATAGCCCATCCGGGAATGAAATTCTCCTACGGTAAAAAACGTCTTGGCAATGAATTTTTCATTAAAAATGCCGACCTGCTCCTGGAACAAGGTCTTGGCGATTTAGAAATAAAAATTCACAAATGGGAAGAAACCAAATGTTTTTTTTTGGTTTCAGAAAAGAGTGATCTTCCTTTTGATATTTTTGCGGCTTCCTTCTATTTGTTGTCCCGTTATGAGGAATATATGCCGCATCTAAAGGATGAATATGGGCGTTTTCCGGCTTCAGAAAGTTTGGCCTTTAAAGAAGGATTTATAAAAAGTCCGGTGGTTGATATCTGGGCTTATAAATTCAAAAAAATTCTAATTCAAAAATTTCCAGGGATCGAATTTAAAAGCAGGGAATTTGAATCTATTTCCATTATTTCGGTGAGTCGGGTCTTTAATTATAAGAATAAGGGCTTCCCTCGAAGTTTATTGGGAACAGCAATGGATCTGGGACAATTAAAATTCACAAAGGTTTCTGATAGGATAAAGGTATTGTTTCGTATAAAAAAAGATCCGTTTAATGTTTTTGACGATCTTATTGGCTTCATAAAAAAGTACAATACCAAAATGGTTTTTATGTTCCAACTTAGTGATTTTAATGCTTTTGACAGGAATATCAGCCACAACCGGTTAAATTACATTTCTATAATAAAATATGTAGCCGATTATTCGCTGGTAGGTTTAAAACTAGGGTATTATGCGGTTAAGGAACTGGAGGTGCTTAAAATTGAAAAGAAACGTTTTGAAAATATCATCCATGCGCCGCTACAGAATGTTTTGAACAGTAAATATAATTTAATGCTGCCGGAGCATTACAGTAATTTAAATGAGCTGGAAATAACCAACGATTATTCCATGGGATATCCGGAATGGAATGGTTTTAGGGCGGGAACCTGCACCTCTTTTTTGTTTTACGATATCAATCTGGAGATTACAACCCCATTAAAGATTCACCCGTATGTATTCCATTCTCAGGTATGTAAATTGCAAACTCCAGAAGAAATACAAAGCGATGTCATGGGGATGTTGAAGGAATTGAAATTGGTACAGGGTACATTCAGGTCGGTTTTTAAAAACAGGGATTTTTCGGAATATAAAAATACTAACTTCTATTATTCACTTTTAAAACAAGTGCATGAAATTCAATAATATCCAACATATATTTTTTGACCTCGACCATACTTTATGGGATTTCGATAAAAATTCAGCACTTGCTTTTGAACTCTTGTTCAAAGAGGAAAAAATTGATATTTGCATTCATGAATTTTTGGAAGCATATTCACCCATAAATTTTAACTATTGGGAATTGTATCGAAATAATAAAATTTCCAAGGAAACCCTTCGGATTGGCAGATTAAAAGAAACTTTTGAATTCTTAAAACTGGAGGTTTCAGCAGAAATTATCATAGTGTTGTCTGATAAATATATTCAGTTTTTACCCAACTATAATCATTTGCTGGAGGATACTGTAGAAATTTTGGAATATTTGTATTCAAAATACCAGTTGCATATAATTACTAATGGATTTGAGGAAATACAACACCATAAATTGGTCAACTCAAAAATCGCGTCTTTCTTTTCTACCGTTACAACTTCGGAAGAAGCCGGAGTCAAAAAACCGCATCTGCAAATTTTTGAGAAGGCACTTCAGAAATCCAACGCCCTATCCAAAAATAGCCTGATGATTGGTGATAATTACGAAGCAGATGTGCAGGGAGCAATAAATGCAGGAATGCGATCTGTTTATTTTGATTATTACAAAAAAAATGAAGTTCTGGAAACTCTTCAAATTCAAAAGTTAAATGAATTGCGAAAATATTTATAGCAATAAAGAAGGCGTATCTTCGTTTTTTTTAAAAGATTTTTGCCCAAAATGCCCTTTTTAAAAACCATACTTCAGACCTTGCTATTGTTCCTATTTGCTTTAGGGTCAATTTCTTGTGTGAAAGATGTAGATCTGGATCAGGCTAAAGACATAGCTTTAAAACCAAAACTTCAAATTGACCTGCTTATTTTTGATATAAATGAAGCCGATTTTGTAGATACCTTAACAAATCAGCAAAAAACTATACTCCGAGATACAGTCAGGCTGGAATTTTTAGACGACTCTTATATTCAGGACGACCTGATGGAAGTTGAATTTAGTTTTAAATATATCAACTCTTTTTCGCAGTCATTTCACAATAAAATTTCTTTTCTGTCTGAAAATAATAGTGCCCAACACGTTGTTCAATTTAATATTAATCCCGGAGATAAAAATAGTCCAGCTGTTACCGAAGTAATAGATTTGATAAAATTTGATCAAATTCAAGTAATTCGTCGATCAATTAAAATGGCCGTAGAAATTGAAGCATTGCCAGGCAATGATCCATTTACCGGAGAACTAAAATTCCAATCTAAGGGACTTTTCTCTTTTGAATTTTAGAACATGAGATTTATTCTGACCC
>JBBRGD010000147.1:0-5671 GCA_038241065.1 Flavobacteriales bacterium | reverse complement strand
AAACTTAAAAAAAATAGGTTCAATTGAAGGTGGCAGGCTCACAAATTGAAAATTGTCGGGAACAACTGTAACTCCAACAAAAAGGCCGATAATTGTGGAGGCTAAAATGCCTATTAACAAGGCTCCCTTGACCTTTTTTGCAAGGAGAAAGCCTGTAACCAGTACGCCCGTTAATCCGATGAGAACACCTGGGTTTTTCAAGCTTCCCAGACTTACCAAAGTAGCAGGATTATCCACGATGAGCCCGGTACTTTGTAATCCTATAAACGCAAAAAAAAATCCTATCCCTACAGAAATGGAATGTTTTAAATTTAAAGGAATTGAGTTGACAATTAATTCACGGATATTAAAAGCTGTTAAAAGTAAAAAGATAAGCCCTTCTAAAAATACAGCCGTAAGAGCAAATTCCCAGGTATAACCCATTCCAAGGACCACGGTGTAAGCAAAAAATGCATTGAGTCCCATTCCGGGAGCCAATGCAAAGGGGAGTTTGGCAACCAATGCCATCACTAAAGTTGCGATAAGAGCCGACAATGCAGTAGCGGTAAACACCGCATCTTTATCCATTCCGGCATCACTTAAAATACTGGGATTCACAGCCAAAATGTACACCATTGTCATAAAGGTGGTGATCCCGGCAATAATTTCCGTTTTTAAGGTTGATTTGTTTTCGGTGATTTTAAAAAACTTATCTAACATAATTTATATTGCAATTAATCAGTTCATAAAGTTTTGAGTGCCTAAAATGCACAAAGCAAATTAGTATTCAAATTACAGGTGATACAAAACGGTAGATTTTTATCTTAATAATATAAACTAATGATTGTTAATCAATTAACTATAGTTTTATTAATATCTACTTTAACTCTAAGTACTTCAATCCTTAGCCAAGTTAAGCACTTATTTTTGTCTTAAATATTCCATTTGATACCCAAAGTAGGTCGTACATAAAATCCGGTAGCTCCGGCGAAGTTCTCGGAAAGCTCCACCTCTCCTCCCAATGAAAAACTTTTGTTCAAATTATACCAAAGTTGAGGTTCGGCCAGGAAAACGGTCCTGTCAGACAAACCCTTTTCTGACCATAGATCGGCAAAACCGGCAAAAGTTAATTTGTCTTTAAATAAATTAAGATACCAAGTTCCTGTTACCTGGTAATTTGCTTTTCCGGAATCTTTAAATGCTTTATAACCGGCATAGGTTGAAAAACCCCAGATTGCATTTCCTTTTGCATAGTTAAGGCCAAAAATCCAGGCGTCATTAATGGTATATCCACCCTGCACGCCATCGTATTCAAAGGTTCCCAATCCTCCATTGTATTCAACGTGTAATCCAACAGGCATCTTTTCGGTTTTAAGAACCCGGGCAATCTCATAATAACCTAAACTTATCCCCGATATCGAATTATAATCGAAATCGATAAAAGTAAAGGTGTTCCCGTATTTATCCGGTTTAAAAAATTCAAAAGTAGTGGTGAAATGGTCCCTTTCGAAATCTCTGTGTAATTGAAAATTTTGAGCGCTTAGGGTTGTGGTAATAATAATTGTGAAAAGAGTAATTATTTTATTCATTGGGGTAGGAATTTTATTTGAGGTTACAAAAATAACTTTAACCGATATAACAATTCCTTTTATGAATGTCCAATTATGAACAGTCATTTTCTTCACAAAATTAAATTTATCTTTTGGATTTATTTTTTTATTGATTATAGCCAACCAGTTATTAATTGTTTAGGAAATTCATATAATATTGGGAAATAATTATAGACCTAAATATGTTAATTATTGTTAATAAGTTTAATTTCTTCTGAAGTGACCAGCCTTTTAAACTCTGGTTCATTCTCTCCTTTCATAGAAAACTTGAATCAAATTTGGCTGAAACCTGTGCTTAGATTGCCAAATCTCAAATAAAGTTTTAACATTTTGGAATTGATTCTTTTTTGAAGGCTAAAAAAAGATCAAAAATCAGGATTATTTATAATACGTATAATTTGCTGTTTTTACATTTTATTAAAGAATCTGTTTTTAACTCCTGTTGCATAATAACTTATAATTCTATAATTTGGTAATAACTAATCTATTAAAATAACTATCAATGATTAAATCAAAATCACTTTTTGGAATAGTTTTTCTATTGCCATTCCTAATTTTTGCACAAAAATTACCGTCGAATTTTTTCTTGGAAAAACTGGATAATGGATTACAGGTATTGACTATTGAAGATAATACTGTACCACTTGCCACCATCGAAATTACTGTTCGTAATGGAGCTTACACGGAGTCTCCAGAATTTGATGGCCTTTCACATCTATATGAACACATGTTTTTTAAAGCTAATAAGGACATTCCTTCACAGGAAAAATATTTAGAACGTGTGAATGAACTCGGAATTTCTTTCAACGGAACTACTTCAGGCGAGCGGGTTAATTATTTTGTTACATTGAGTTCTCAAAAGTTGGTTGAAGGATTAGAGTTTATGAATTCTGCAATTCGATATCCTTTATTTCTGAAAGAAGAAATGATAAAAGAGAACCCGGTTGTTGATGGAGAATTTCAACGGAATGAATCAAATCCTGTGTTTTACTTACTTCAGGAAAGTGAGCATAAAATGTGGGGGGATCTTTTCAGTAGAAAAAATGTTATTGGTGATCACGATGTAATATTAAATGCGACTCCTGAAAAAATGAAAACAATTCAAAATAGATATTATTATCCAAATAATTCTATTCTTGTTGTTGCTGGAAATGTAAATCATAAAGATGTATTTGAAAAAGTCAGAAATATTTATGGAAGCTGGAAACCTTCAGATTTTAATATATTTGAAAAATATCCTATTCCGGAAATTAAACCTTTAGAGAAAACTGCATATTTCACGACATTGAATGAAAATGCTACCACGCCAATAGTTTTAATGAGTTGGCACGGGCCAGATACTCGCAATGACATTCCTGCTACCTATGCGGCAGATGTCTTTTCGTATATTCTATCACAAAAATCTTCACAGCTACATAAGGAAATGGTAGACAGCGGTTTGGCTTATCAAATAAATCTTGGGTACACTACCAATAAATATGTAGGGCCAATTCAACTATTTTTAGTTCCAAATCCTGCCAAAATTAAAGAAGCTATGAGTAAATTAGAAGAACAAATTGATATGTGGGATTCTGATAACTATTTTACCGACGAACAACTTGAAACAGCAAAAACGCTATTGGCAATTCAAGATGCTTATGGCAAAGAAAAAACATCTCAATATTTGCACACAGTTACATATTGGTGGGCATCCGCAAGTATTGATTACTACACTAATTATATTGATAACCTTAAAAAGGTTACCAGAGAAGATATTAAAAAATATGTGCAAACATATATTAAGGACAAACCTAAAGTTGTAGGATTGTTACTATCGCCAAAAATGAAGGAACAAATGCAGTATGATTCATTAGAAAAACTTTTAAATAAATAATTATGAGAAAATTTATAAAATACATACTGGTATTTCTACTAATAGTTACTAGTACTGATGGTGTTCTTGCTCAAAATTCATCTCCAACTTCAAACGTTCAGGAATTTGAAGTAAATGGTATTAAGGTGCTCCTTAAACATTCTCCAAAAGAAGTTATTAGCGCAAAATTATTTATTAAAGGTGGTACAGCGAATTATACAAAAGAACAAGAAGGCATAGAAAATTTCGCTTTAAATCTTGCTGTTTCCGGTGGTACTACCTCATTAAATAAAACTGATTTTAGCAGTGCAATTGATAAACTTGGTGCTAATATAAATGTAAATTCCGATTATGATTTTAGTGAGATTGAGTTGACAGGTGTTAAACAATTTTGGGATGCTTCTTGGAATCTTTTTACAGACGCTATTTTAAACCCTGCCTTTTCAGAAAAGGAATATACACTTTTAAAGGAGCAACTAATTAATAATGCAAAACAAGCAACTTCAGATCCTGATTCTCAATTACGAAATTTGGCTATGGCTAATGTTTTTAAAGGTAAAAATTATGAGAAAATTCCTGTCGGTACTGAATCAAGCCTTCAGAATATTTCTTTAGAAACCCTTAAAGAATTCTATAAAGATTTACTTGGGCGAAAAAGAATTTTTCTTGTTATAGCTGGCGATGTGACTATGGAAGATATTAAGAGTAAGGTTGAATCATCTTTTGGTTCACTTAAAGAAGGTACATTACCTATTCTTGAAGAACCTACTAAAATAGTACAACCTACAAATGTAATTGAAGATAGAGATATTGCTACCAATTATATACGTGGATATATGACAGCGCCAAAAATGGATAGTAAAGAAGGTGTTGCAATGCAAATTGCGATGCAAATTTTAGCAAATCGCTTGTTTATTGAGATTAGAACAAAAAGAGGCTTATCTTATGCTCCAAGCGCCTTTTATGCAAATGGCATTGTAAATAGCCCTTATAATGCTATTTATGTTTCTACGATAGATCCAAAGCAATCTATTAAAGTTATGGTTGATGAAATTGATAAACTTCGAACTGAGGGTTTTACAGCTAAAGAACTTGAAGACATACAGCAATCCTTTTTAACCAATCATTATATGGGTTTAGAAACCATGGCTGCACAAACAGGAAATTTAGGTTTAGCAGAATTAAAAGGAAATTGGAAAATCGCAGAAGAATTTGCTACCATTATAAACGATGTTTCTTTAGATGATATAAATAAAGCTATAAAAAAATATTCTGAAGTTATTAGTTGGACTTATTTAGGTAAAAAAGATATGATTACTGAAGAAGATTTCTTACAACCTAAAAAACTGCAAGTAAATACCCCTTTTAAAAATTAATGATGATTATTACTTTGCTCGCTATGAATTTATGGCGGGCAAGGTTTTTTATTCAGAAATCTTCAATAAATAATTGTTTTGTTTTTTTGTTTTGCTTTTATCCAGCTCTCGTGATAAAAGTGATTCAGATTTTATTGATTCGAGTTCAATTAAAATAAGCAATCAGCAGGTAATCGAAACCCCGGAAAGGTTTTTTCGCTCAATCCTGCTTCACTTTCCGCCCTAGCCTTCCTCTAAAACGCGCAAAGATCAAAAGTTTTTTGGTTGTGTTAATAAAATAGACACCTGTAAGGAGAATAGCCGCTGCAACTATAGATTGCAGAGTTAGTTGTTCATTTAAAAAATACCAGCCCAGTAAGAGAGCAATTATTGGATTTACGTAGGTTGAAGTGGCTACCTTTTCAGGGGAAACGGTTTTCAATAAATAATTGAACGAGGTAAACGCCACAATACTTCCAAAAAGTATCAACAGGATCATTGAAAATTGGGTAGGTGAACTCCATTCTGTAGGATAGCTCCAGGTTTCTCCAAATAAATTACTCGCTATCAACAAAAGGATTCCCGCGGTAAGCATTTGATATCCGGTATTTACAAAATAATTTAGAGGTAAATTGGCTTTGGCCACAAACAAACTGCCATAAGACCAGCTCAGAAGGCACATAAAGATCATTCCCATACCCAGGATAGAATTTTCCTGATTTATTATTTCCTTTTGGCTTACCAATAAATAGATCCCTATAATCCCCAGGATCACTCCTAAAATAGACATAGGTTTAATTTTTTTTCCGTCAATAATCCACATCATCAAGAGAACCACAAGAGGTTGTGCCGAAATTTGAAGGGCCGCAAAGCCG
>JBBRGD010000146.1:0-5675 GCA_038241065.1 Flavobacteriales bacterium | reverse complement strand
ACAGCATTGCAGCTTTCAAAATTGATGAAAATTCGGGAAAATTGGAAGGTATAGGTTACACATCAACACTTGGAAAAACTCCCCGAAATTTTGCCATTTCCCCTAATGGCTCATATCTGTACGCTGCAAACCAGGATTCCAATACTATTTCAATTTTTAAAATTGATTCCGAAAACGGAGAACTAATCCCGTATTTGGAACCTCTGGAGGTAAAAACTCCGGTTTGTATTGAATTTATGAATTAAGAAGTTTTGCTTTCTGGACAACAAAGTATTCTAAAGCCTGAATTTTTTCTTATTTCTTTAAAATGAAGATATGATATTGAAATTATTTGGAAATCTTTAAACCATGACTGGAATACAAATAATCTGCCACCTGGTAAAAAGAGATGGTTTCATTTAAAAAGGAAGAATCCGTTGGAATAGTTTTTAGGTTGTTATTTGAAAGGTCCCATTGATAAAATGAGGCTTGTTTCTGGTCTCCCAAGATCAATAACCGGTTTTCCTTGAGCAATCCGAGTTTTCTGTAATTTCCTATAAAAGCGCGTTCGTCATCCTTTTTCATTTCAAAAATATCCTGTCCAAAAAAGTTGCTTTTATAATCCCAGTCTAAAAGAGAAAACAGGGTAGGAAAAAGATCGATTTGTGAGACTAATTTTGAGACTTCTTGAGGCTGAAACTTTTCGCTATTGATTATCATCGCCGGAATATGATACGTGGATACATTTAATTCCCATTTCCCGGCGCTGCTGGCACAATGATCGGCCATAATTATAAAAACGGTATTTTCAAACCAGGCTTTTGTTTTTGCTTCCTTCAAAAATTCTCCAATGGCGAAATCGGTGTATTTTACCGCGCCATTTCTTCCTGTTCCCGATGGAATATCTATCTTATTATCGGGATAGGTATAGGGTTTATGATTTGAAGTGGTCATGATAAAATCAAAAAAGGATTTTTTATTGGCATAAGCAAGATCTGCTTGTTGGATCACCTTTCGGTAAGTATCCCCATCACAAACACCCCAGGCATTTTCAAAAGTAACCTCTTCATCCTCAATATTGGTGCGTTTTGTGGTGATATCCCCGGATGGTAAAAAACCACGGCCTCTATCTATAATATTAAAACCGCTTCCGCTAAAAAAATTATCCATATTATCAAAATAGCCATCGCCGCCATAAAAGAAATTATTTTGATAACCTTCTTTGCGAAAAACCTCTCCAATGGTGAACAATCCCTGGTTATTTTGGCGTTTTACAATACTTCTTCCGGGAGTGGGAGGAATGGATAGTGTAATAGCTTCCATTCCACGTACCGTCCGGGTTCCGGTAGCATATAAATTGGTGAATAAAATACTTGTATTTGCAAGAGAATCCAGGGTAGGCGTCAAATTTTCGGTATTGCCAAAACTGCCTAAAAACTCGGCACTCAAACTCTCAACACAAATAAAAATTACGTTTGGTTTTTGGGATTCACCTTCATCAGAAATTAAATGCGCGATACTGTTTTCATTAGGTATTGGGGTTGAATTTTGATTTGTGAGTTTGCTGTTCACAATCCCAAAAGCAGTTTTTTGATCAATGGTGTTATAAAATTCGGGATAGCTCAGTTCGTTATTTCTGAAAGCTGCAAAAAATGAATAAATCCCTGCTTTGGAAAGTTCATTATTGTATTTGTTTTCAGTTAATTCAGCCGATTTACTGGTGACAAAGAAAGTAAAGAACAATACTAAACCAGTTATTAAAAAAGATGGAACCAGCTTTTTACTGAAAGGGGTTGTATTCTGAAAAGTAGTTTTAAAAATGCCGTTTCTCTCAAATAAATAAATGGTTAGGCCCACCAATCCACCAATGATCAATAATAATACTGGTAAAGGATAAGACTCATTGATATTTTTAAAAACTTCATAAGTGTAGATCAAATAATCTACTGCGATGAAATTGAAACGGATTTGAAATTCGTCCCAAAAAGTAATTTCAGCAAAGAAGGAAAAATAATAAATAAGGATAGCCAGGGTAAATCCAAAATAGGTGAGGATTTTATCGGGAAGTGACCCATAAAACTTCATTGGCCACAAGAGCAGATACAAGGCGTAAACCAGGGCAAAAAAGGAAACAGTTCCCAGATCATAGAAAAATCCCAAACCAAAAATCTGAAGAATTTCTAGAAATCCGGTAGTTGTCTGGTTAAAATTCCAAATTAAAAATAAGAGCCTGACAAAAAATGAAAGACCGAAAAACAATACAATAGAAGCTTTTAATAAGGAGTACCGCTTTGGAAATATAGTAAAAATGGGCAAAAATAAATTTGAGTTCAAAACTGAACAAAATTAATCAAAAAATATAGTTAGAGATGAAGCATAATCAAAAACTATGTGAACAAAAGGAAAACACTCATTTTTTTTAAAAAAAAATTCAAACTCGGCCAGATCTAAATTTCATAATTCCGAACTAAAAATGCCTGATGAGCAAAAAACAAATGGTTGGAAAACTTTTTAATTAAGCTACAACTTCTCAATCTAATGAGCTATCATTTGGGAATAAATGAATTGGAGGAAGCAACCCAAATTGTAGAAAAAAACACCTTGATCCTTGAGGTCGCCTTAATTTACAGGGAATATGATAATCTTCTTTATAAGAAAGGAAATTATAAGGAGGGCTTTCTTGCATAAGAGAAATATGACCGATTTAATTCTCAAATTTTTAAAAAGGAAAGATTAGGGGCATTCCAAACCGAATTATTTAAGGTGCTCTTAAATGTCTAAAGCAACTAAAATGTACAAACTTGTGAAAGTTTGCAGCCAGAGTTAACTGTTTATCCTATCTAATATAGCACTAAGAACCTGATTTTAAATCTTAAAATATAAGCTTTATAGCAAAAATAAATTTAAAAAAAGCTTTTTAACTATTTTTTTTATATATTTAACGTCTGAACCCCCCAGAGAAATGAAAGAAAATTCTTATTTAATCAAAAGTGAAACTTTATTTTTCACGACGAAGACAGATAGGCAGTCCAAGGAATTTTTTCAAACCGATAAAGAAAAAAATATACTCGATATCAAGATTAGCAGTTTTTCTGATCATTTAAGTCACTTCTGGAATCTATTAATAGCTAGACCTGAAAGCCTTTCTCAAAAGCCAAATAGTTGTATAAGTGAAATCTTGGAAGAAGAAGAGGGAAATTCTGCAAAAGAGATGATCACGAAAATACTTTCTGAAAAGCTAAGCCTTGAAAAAGATTCAGCAGAAGTATTAAAAGCAGTGGAAAAATCTAATCAGATCTTCCACGAAGATTTTCCTGGCGATTTTATTTTGGAATATAATGGCACTCGATTAGGATTATTTTTAAGTGATGTATGCTATGATTCAAGTAATGAAGCCACTCCCATTTATAGATTCAAGCCTGATTTGAAAAGTTTTAATGGCCTATATTAAAGAATATCGCTTAGGGGTTACAATTCTCGTATTTCTTTAGAATTAGTTCTTCTCAATATTTTATAATTAAGATTTTAAAAGAAAAATACAAATTCAGACGGTTCGGTATCTTACAAAATAGCCATGTTTATTTATGTATTTTTCAAATCATAAACATTATTGCATCAAGATTTTCTTGTTTAGTTATTTGTTAACTGTGTAAATTATCTACAACCTGCTTTAAATATCTACACTTCCTTTCCTCAGTTTTAATTAGCAAAAAATTAATGTAAAGCCGATAGACCCTAATTTTACTTTAGTTTTATACTCTTAAAATTTTATTAAAAAAAAGTTAAATTTTTTGGCATTAAATTGGCAAGTGCTGTTATAAATCTTTTAAATTTGCGCCTACCAAATTTAAATAAAAAAATGATTACTAACGTTTTAACCCTCATTTTACAGAGTAGATAAGTTTTTCTAGCAAAAATGAATAAATATTTTTGCACCTGATTTTTTATCAAGTAAAACTTAAAGTTGAGTGGATGCCCCAATATCCAAAATTTTATGAAATATATTCCTTTAGTACTGCTGGTACTAATTCCTTTGATGGCCACAAGTCAAAACATTAAGCCCCAAAAAACTGCCCATGCCACAATAAACGCAGCCGGTGGAGATGTCTCTGACTATGGAGGCTCTATTTCTTATTCCATAGGACAGGTTTTCTTTACTGCCCATCACGATCCCGAGAATCAAATTCTCGAAGGCGTGCAACAGCCTCTCGTAATTTTCGCAAGACCAATAGTTGAAAAAGAAAAGAACTTCAAGGTCGTAGCTTATCCAAATCCAGGAACAGATTATTTTATAATACATGCTTCAAATTATGCCAACCGTGCATTAAGTTATAATTTCATGGATTTACAAGGAAGACTATTAAAAGCAGAACGATTCGGAAAATCTGGCACTACCAGGGTAAATATTGCCAGTTTACCAGTAGCGATCTATTTATTAAGAATTTACGATAATGGCAAATTTATCAAAACAATTAAGATTATTAAAAATTAACATAATGAAGTGGATATTAAAAATTTTACTGTTAACATTGATTCAAGTCAATGCTTTTGCACAGACTCCTGAAAAAATGAGTTATCAGGCTGTAATTAGGGATAATTCGGGAGCCCTTATCAGCAATTCAGAAGTAGATTTGAAGATTATTGTAAGACAAGGCTCTCCAAAGGGTTCCAGCGTATATGAAGAATCGCATCGTGTTCAAACCAATCCTAACGGACTTGTTTCTTTTGAAATTGGAACTGGAGCTATTGGAAAAGGTGGTTTTCAAAAGATTGACTGGGCTAAAGGACCTTATTTTATCGAAAGTCTTATTGATCCTGAAGGACATTCAAATTACACTATTAAGGCTGTTAGCCAGATGCTTAGTGTACCTTATGCATTTCATGCAAAATCTGCCGATTCCTTTACAGGAACAATCTCCCCTTCCCAGATGCCGGATTATTATACAGCTGATGAAGTTGATAATATCTTAGAAAATATCACTACTTTAGATGGGGTCTCGCAGTCTTTAAAGTTGAACAAATATTCCCTCGGAATTTCAGGGGGCAATACAGTTTCTTTTGAGACTTGGGATACTAATGCCGCAGATGACTTCTCCGGTATTTATGATGAACTTCAGAACAAACCTGAATTGTACAACAAAGCAGAAATTGACGGTCTAATTGACGGCATAGAAACCGCAGGGGGAGTTTCTCAAAATCTAAGCCTGGAGCAGTCGACTTTATCAATTTCAGGAGGGAATACTATTTCTTTTGAGAATTGGGACACGAATGCCAGTGATGATTTTTCAGGAATTTATGATGAACTTCAGAACAAACCCGATCTTTTTAGTGGAGAATTTAATGCACTACAAAATGTACCCAACTTATACACTGCTGAAGAAGTAGATAACCTCATTAATGGAATAGTAACAAACGGTGGAGTTTCGCAGAATTTAAATTTGGAGCAGTCGACTTTATCAATATCAGGAGGGAATTCAATTTCTTTTGGAAATTGGGACACGAATGCCAGCGATGATTTTTCAGGAATTTATGATGAACTTCAGAACAAACCGGAATTGTACGATAAAACGGAGATAGATAACTTAATTAACGGCATAGAAACTACAGGAGGAGTTTCGCAGAATCTAAATCTGGATCAAACTACTTTATCTATTTCAGGAGGGAATTCTATTTCTTTTGACAATTGGGACACCAAT
>JBBRGD010000145.1:0-5677 GCA_038241065.1 Flavobacteriales bacterium | reverse complement strand
GCATTCTCGGATATAGTTTCGATCTATAAAATTCGGTGCAAATGTAAACAATTAAATAAAAATATATTCCATAAAAACATTAATAAGTTGATATGTTCGAAAATCCTTGTAATTAATTGTTATTCTTGAAGTTGGCTCGGTTTAGAACCCGCACCAAGTAAAAAATCTCAACCCCAACACAAACAAAGTAAGGGACAAAAAAGTGTAAAAACACAGATTTATTTATTTCCAAATTTAGGATTTTTATACCCAAAAAGAACAGCCCTAATTTTAAAATTCCTGCTGCCAGAACGAGAGAGCCAACTTGATGAATGAGTTTTTTCTTAAAAAAAACAAAACTCATAAGAAGTGTATATGTAAAACGAAAATTGAATTTATAACTGAAGTTTATTAATTCTCTGGATTCTGCATAATAGGATGAAAAGCCTTTTGTGTGAATCAGGTAAGTAATGAGAAGGATCAATATAAAAACGAAAGAGAGCCTGGCTGCTTTATAAACCATTAAAATTTGAAATTATTTATTGATGTTCTTCAATTGCTTAAGTACAATATAAAGCGAAGCAAATACCCCAAACAACACTAGGCCTATGGTAAACCAATTTTTATTTGAAGGAAAACGTTCGTCCAATTTTTTACCTATCCAGGCGCAAACAAAAATGGTTGCCCCCATCTGGAAACCAATTCCAGATAATACCGCCCAGTTTCTAAGCCGATTTTTCTTCTCGTTTTCCATTCTCACCTTCCTTTTTTAAGGATTTTACAGCTCTTTTCATCTCACAGGAAGCATTAAAAGCAGCTCCGGGCTCTATTGCCAGTTTACCTGCAATTACCTCGCCTTCAATAACGGCTGTAGCCCTAAGGGTCAAGGTTTCCTCAACGTTTAATTTTCCGGAAAATTTTCCTTCAAAATCGGCATTCTGGCAATTTAAACTGCCATTTATATAGCCGCCTTTACTTATCACAACTTTACCTGCAGTTTTTAATGTTCCTTTCAGGGTTCCTTCTATTCTAAACCCGCCTTTGGCCTGAATATCGCCGGTAATAATGGTGCCGGCAGAAATCCTGTTTTGCTCTTTGCTGAATTCTGATGTTGGTTTTGATTTATCTTTATTTGAAAACATAAATTTGGGGTTATGTTATTAATTATTTTTAAATTCTAAATAATTGTCTAAATTTTTATGAAGCTGAACCACCCTATAGTTTCCCGAGGAAATAATAATGGGTTCTTCCTTCACCTTATATTTTGTATTGATCTTCAATAGTTCCGCAAATCCCTCTGCCCTGTTTAAATCTTCCATTCCGTGAACCATAACAAATAAATTTGCGCTGTTGTAAACATCTATGGAAGTTGAAAGATCTTTATAACCCAGATCTAAAATCGCCTGATCCAGCTTCTCCTTCAATAACCCTGCCTGTTCCTTTTCTTCATTCTTAAAACTGTATAGCAATTTGATGTTTGATTGGTTTAATTCAGGTTCAAACTGTTGGTTTTCCAATTTCGGAAGTGAAGTATTGTATAATTCCTGTGCTTTTTTTCCGGCATCAGATTGCGGATAATTCAATGCTACATAATTAAGAGCATCCTTATATGCAAGTATCCCGTATAAACGTCCTGTCGCCAAAGCCTTTAACAACTCGATTCTCGGCAATAGATCATCTCCTTTAAATTTCTCCCCGTAAGCCGTACTTAAGGCAATTACATGCTGGTATTCTTTTTGTTCGTATAATTTATACAACTCTTCATATTTATTTTGGGCCTGATCTTCCAGTTCTATTGCCAATCCCGGGTTTCTAATAGCAGCGGCAAATCTGGATTCCGGATAATTTGTCAGGACAGTTTGTTTGTATTTTTCTGCTTCGGAATAGGCTCCTTCAGCCTGGCTAATTTGATATAAATAATAATTGGCCGGAGCTACAAACCTCTCTTCAGAAGTAAATTCCAATAATGATCTCAGTTTTTCTGAAGCCAATTTATTTTCTCCGAATTTCTCTTTATAAATTAAACCTAACCTGTAATACGCATCATTGCGCTGATTGGCCAAACTATCAATTACTGCAGGCTCTCCGGGGATTTGATCCAAATAGTTTTGAGGATCAAATTTTGGATTATTGTCTATAAGAAGGACTGAAATTTCATCCAGTCCATTTGCACCAGTGGCTGCAATACCCTCGGAATTAAATCGCCAATTATCCTTAAGTTCCCTTGGACCCCAGGTTCTTAGAAAATCCTGCATCCCGCTGGCAATCCTTACCGGATTGTAAAAATAGAATACGTTTCCGGAAACAGGGTCTCCAATGGACGGCGGAAGTCCGGGCCCGCGGGGTAAAAACTCTTTTTGTTCTGCCTCTGCAACTTTTCCCTGTTTGGCTTGTACTATGGCCTCCTCTTTTAAACCTTCGGTGAAATTTGTAAAATAACTTAAACGTTCCTCCGTGTCCATTTCAACCAATCTCAGAATACTGTCATTTCTTTCAGCTAATTCTTCATATAAGATCACATCTTTAAGATTTTCCTTTTTTCGACTTATAAAGAAGTGATCCCTGGTATTGGTAGGGATTTTTGTGAGGGTACTGTCGTAATATGCACTTGCCAGCCTGTACTGAGCCTTGTTGAAATTCATGTTCCCCAGGGTTTCATAATTAACCGACTGGAGAAAGTTGTCTTTGGATGGAGATTTAAGCGATTTGTTGTAATATACCGTAGCCTGATCAGTAGAATCAAGATGGTTATAATACTCGGCGATCTGAAAATAAATTTTATCCAGAAAAGGCTTGTTTTCGCGATTTTCCTCTAAATTCTGAAGCAGTTGCAATAATTCTGAAGGATTCTCTTCAGAAAAATTAAAATTTCTTGCCTTTCCCAAATGAGCATTGATTAAATACTCCCGGGGCGTTTTTCGATTCAATTCTATAACCTTGTTAAAAGCCAGGTTTGCGCTGTCCCTCATTTGCAATTGATTGTACAACTGCCCTTCAATATAATGATAGCGGCCTTTTTCATCGTCCTTTTCGGTATAGCGCGTGGCGGTTTTTATTGATGCCACGGCACTATCAGGCACATTGGTATTTATATAAGCTTGCGCCAGCATGGCATTTGCATCGGCACGATCCTGATCGTTCAGGGTTTCCGCTTCAAGTATTCTTTTCAGGTTTTTAATGGCCAGTTTATTATTCTCTAACCTGATGTTTGTTTTTTCTCTCCAGATCTGCGCGTGGTTAATGGTATTACTGGCTGGGTATTTATGTAGAATATAATTAAAAGCTTCCATGGCTGGAATAAACCGCTGGTCAAAATACCTGGCCTTTCCAAGAAGTAAATAAGCTTCGTCTATTTGCGGGTTTTTTTCTCTCCCATTAATCAACATTGAATGACGCTGAATGGCTTTGGTGGCCTTTTCTTCAGCAATTTTAAAAGATGCATTCCTGGCTGTTCCCGGAAGCAAGATTTCTTCTGAAACCTGCATTCTCTCCACTGGCAGGATCTCCCAAAAATTTTCGCTGTAAGTTTCAGATATTTGCTCTTTGCCCATTGTCAGGGCAAGATCTCCATTGTAAAGGGTGTTAAATTCTGTGGTAACGGCATGCCAATTCCTGTTGATGAATTTGTCTTTTTTTCTGGAACATCCGGATACAAAAATCATCAAAACAAGGCATATAATGCCGAAGGAAACTTTATTCAAAATCAATACGTTTTTGATACAATAAATAACTGTTTCGGTTAGGTTTTAGTATGCTAAAATACGTTTCTTTTTGCAATTGTGGAATATATGATCCGTCTTCAATATGGAAACCACTAATCCTCTATAAAATGTTCTCCGGAAAAATAGGTTTCCAGTTCCTGTAAGGTTGCTTCTGAGGTAATAATATCCTTTACCAAAACCCCTTTATCCATTACGACTATTCTCTCACAAACCCCGGTGATGTGAATTAAATCATGACTGGATATCAAAAAGGTGGTGTCCCCATTTTCGGTTAATTCTTTGATGATCTTTTTAAATCTAATTTGCGTTGTGGGATCCAGGTTGGCAAAGGGCTCATCCAGTATAACCAGCTTTGGGTTCCCTATAAGGGCCGCTACAATTCCTACTTTTTTTTGATTTCCTTTGGAGAGGTCCCGTAAATATTTTCGTTTGCCTAAAATTTCATCGTGGAAAAAATCCCCGAAATTTGCTAGAAATGCATTGACATCAGCCTTATTTTGATTTCTTAAGTCCCCAATAAAATAAAAATATTCCTCAGGCCTTAGGTAGCCAATTAAAAAGCTTTCGTCTATAAACGAGGAGGTAAATGGTTTCCAGGCTTCACTTTGCCCAACGGTAATTTCATTGTTAAAAATGCAGCCAGTTGTAGGCTGGATCAAATCCAGCAAAAGGCTGAAAAAGGTTGTTTTTCCTGCACCATTGTTGCCCACAAGCCCAAATATCTGACCTGTAGGAATATCTAGATGATCTATGTTTAGTACCGTTGTGCCGTTATATACTTTTGTGAGGTTTGTTGCAGTAATCATTTATTAATTTTTATCCTTATAAATTTTTATAACCAATAGTCTGTATTTTAGCTTATTCCCAATGAAGGGTTTCCAAAATTATTAATTGTCTTTTTGCTTAAATCCTTCAATCATTGCATATTTTTTTCGTTTGTAAACCTGTGCTACAAAATCTATTGCGCGTTTTCGCAAAAGCAATCCTATTAAGCCCAAAGCAAACAAAAAAAGCATTCCGCCTTCAAAGGAACTAAGCTTATAGACAATCCAAAATAAGAAAACCGGAATTGCCATAAGCGGAATTCCCACCAGCCACTGGGCCGCCCCTGTTCCCTGATAGTTCATAAACGGACTTTTATCAAGATCTATGCGTTTTTTATTAAAAGATCCCACATATAAAAGTAAGGGAATATTTATCCCAATATTGTAAACCGCGCAGACGAGATTCAAAACAAAAATTCTCCAACCAAAATATACATAAGGAGTCGTCAAAATGGCCAAAACCACCACGCTAAAGGTAATCAGACCTGCCTTTGCATTTAAATATTTATCCATTGGAATATTTTGCGACATAATTAACGGGTAATAGGTGGCATCCCAGGCCGGAACAAACTGCCCGAAATTCATCATAAAAATTCCCGTCATAAAAATTCCCACAAACACTAAAAAGCCCGGCATATCCAGATAAGTATCCCGGGTATAAAATATCAACCCGTAGCCAAGTAAAAGCAATGACATATAAATGGCAGTTTTGGGTCTTTTATTTCGCCAAATCAACTTTAAATCCAATTGTAAATACGGGGCAAGTTCGCCAAAACGTCTGGTCCATAAAAATTCTTTTGTATCGGCGCTTTTTCCGCTTTCAATTAAAGTGGCGTCCAAATAAAATTTATTTTCCAGATTTTTTTGGTTCCATTTATATAGGAACAAAAATGATAATACTGGGATTATTGCTAGAAATGGGTAAGCAATAATTTCGTTTAAGCCTTTCCCAAACCAAAAGCTGATTTCAAATATTTTAAAATATTCGAGCAAAGCCAAAATTCCAATTATCAACACTACCGGGATCAAAGCTTTTAAATTATCGGTGAACCTTTTTTTGATGATGAAATTGGCGAAGTTTACAGACAGGGTTAAACCAATCATTGCTATCATCCAGGCCAAAATGGAGCTTACGGGAAATTCGTTTTTATA
>JBBRGD010000144.1:0-5699 GCA_038241065.1 Flavobacteriales bacterium | reverse complement strand
TGGTGGCCATTTTCTTTCTGGGTTATTTGTTTAAGAAAGTAAAGGACAAGCTGGATTAATTTGAAATTGAGTTTGCTAAAAAATTAGAATTGAAGGCAATGGATGACTCATTAAAAATAACTTAGATAATGATAATGACTTTAGTACTCTTTCTTCGTTTTCTATTTTAACTATTGGTTTAAAATACTTCTGATATCACATCATCTAAAAATAAAATTCCCGGGAATATTTTCCCCGGGAATTAGTGAATATTCATCCTTATTTTACCTGAAAGGTTCCTTAAGGAGGATATAAAATTAATGTAAATACTATAAAATACCCTGATCCATCATAGCATCGGCAACTTTTATAAATCCGGCAATATTCGCGCCTTTAACATAGTTTATATATCCATCATCTTGAGTTCCATATTTTGAACAAGCAATATGAATTGATGTCATTATTTGATGTAATTTGGCATCTACTTCTTCAATAGTCCAATTTAATTTCATGGCATTTTGAGACATTTCTAATCCAGAGACAGCAACCCCACCTGCATTTGCAGCTTTACCTGGAGCAAACGGCAATTTGTGCTTATGAAATAAATCAACAGCTTCCGGGGTACATCCCATATTGGAAACTTCAACAATATATTTTACGCCATTTGCAATCAATAATTTTGCGTCCTCACCATCCAGTTCGTTTTGAATTGCACTTGGCATCGCAATATCCACAGGAACTTCCCAAGGCTTCTTACCAGGGATAAATTTAGCTTCCGGGAATACTTTTACATAAGGAGATACGATATCATTATTGGAAGCCCTAAGCTCTAATAAATGGGCAATCTTTTCAGCATTTAAACCTAGCTCGTCATAAATATATCCATCAGGACCAGAAAGAGTAACTACCTTGCCGCCAAGTTCTGTAACTTTTAGGGCAACACCCCAGGCCACATTGCCAAAACCAGAAACAGAAACGGTTTTGCCTACAAATGTATCGTTTTGGGTTTGTAACATTTCATTGGTAAAATAAGTAGCTCCAAAGCCTGTAGCTTCCGGTCTTATCAAACTTCCACCCCAATTTAAACCTTTACCCGTGAAAACACCGGTATTTTCAAATTGTAATTTCTTGTACATACCATACATAAAGCCTATTTCTCTACCTCCGGTTCCAATATCTCCGGCGGGAACATCGGTGCTTGGACCTATAACACGCCATAATTCCAACATAAAAGCCTGGCAAAAACGCATTATTTCCGAATCTGATTTACCTTTTGGATTGAAATCGGATCCGCCTTTAGCGCCTCCCATTGGTAAGGTTGTTAGGGCATTTTTAAATGTTTGCTCAAATCCTAAAAACTTAAGAATGCTTAAATTTACGCTTGGATGCAGTCGAATTCCTCCTTTGTATGGTCCAATTGCATTGTTAAATTGTACTCTGTGTCCCAAATTAACCTGAACCCCGCCTTCATCATCTACCCAGGAAATTCTAAAAGTTAAAATACGATCAGGTTCAACCAATCGTTCAATTATTTTTGCAGACTCATACTGAGGGTTTTCATCATAAATTGTTTGAATAGATTCCAACACTTCGTGAACGGCTTGCAAGTATTCCTTTTCCCCCGGATGTTTTGTCTCGAGGTTGTTTAATATATCCTTTACATTCATAATATATTTGATTTAAACGTATATAAAATTTATTAAAAATTCAATAATTGAACACAAAATTACGCATATTAAATTATATTATTTTTAAAAAACACCCCTATATTTTTAATATTCACTATTTTTTTCAAAAAAAATCGTCAAATCCAAAAAAATCAGATCCTTAGAGGTCATTCGAAATTTAAAACCTTATCGCGTTTTGATAATTCAAATTTTTATTGATAAAATTATAAGTTATTGGGTTACATAAAACCTTCGGGAGGGAGATTCTCCAAAAAATCATCGGTTTTTTCCTGAAACTCTTCAGCTTTAAATTCTTTTTTAAAAATAGCGGCTTTACTGTCTTTCCCGTCAATAATTACTTCCAAAGGTTCTTCAAAACGTATATGTCTTAAATATTCATCTTCATATTCGGCTGGTTGACTATTTAAATACTTTAAATCGAAAAAACCATCATCTATAAAAGGATTTATTGTTAAATAACCCACTTTAAATGAAGTTAAATTTTGAAAAAAATGAGTTCCCTGACTGGGTTCTATTCTAAAATCTTTTAACCCTGCCTCAACAATAATTTTAGCCGAAGAAATTTGTGGCCAAATCACCGGGATGCCTAACCATGGATCACTGGAGCCCCATCTACCGGGCCCTATTAGAATATATTGTTTGTCTGATTTATTGAATTTTTTATTGATACGTTCTACAGCTGCTGCTATTTGCCTTGTATTTGTTGCGTCAAAGGTTTCAGGTTTTACGTAAACAAGGTCCCTCATATTCCCATAATTTCCATTCCCCAGTGCCGATTCTGAATAGATAATAGTATCCTCAACATTAAACTTCTCGGGAAGTTTGCTCATTGTTTCTCTGCTTTCAACAATAGGCCTTATTTGTAGAAAGCTGAATTCTTTTGGTTGCCCCTGCGGCACGTCAAGTTTTACTGCAAATTCTATTTCAATTGGGTTTCGCATTTCGCGCTGTCCAATGCGCAACAAGTCCTTTAAAATTTCGGGTAAAGGAAAATTGTTGTATTTCAGTATATTGTCAAAGGTAACCACACGAATTCCTTCTTGTAATACCCCGGGCCTGATTGTATTATTTTGCAGGTCGTAGGTTGAAGCCACAAATTTTAAGGAACCGTGCTTTTCCCCATTCCTAATGCTAATCTTTTTCTTATTTATGGCCTCACTGGTTGAAACTTTATAGCTTTCTGGATCCATATCCAGCCCATAAAAGTATTGTTGTGTTTCACGTTTTGCAGAATCCGGAGAGGAAAGTTGCAGTATCTTTTTTGGATGATATGGTGAAAATCTCAGGGTTTGTCCTCCGCCAACAATTATTTCACCCAAACCCAAAGCTATATTGGCTATTCCTTCATTCGGTAATTCACTGCCTATGGGATAAAAATTAATGGAACGCGCCACTCCCGATATATTCGGGTAGTACACATCATCGTATTGTTTTCCGGTAACCTCTTGTAAAATAACCGCCATTTTGTCCTCCTCGATGCTATGGGAAGAAGCTTTCAAATAAATTTTGCTTTGTTCAAAAAAAGCAGATGCCATGACCGATTTAATGGCATTGGAAATCATGACCAGCATTTTTTCCTTATTCGTATTTGGGATCATATATGTGGCAAATACCCCGGCAAATGGGAGGTAATGAGAATCTTCCAGAACACTGGAAGAGCGAACGGCAATTGGTGATTTCGAGATGTTCAAAAAAACTTTAATATCTTCAGTTACCCATTTTGGCAATGGTTTGGAAATAAATTCATTTAAAATTATATTATCATCATTATTCTCACTTTGGGCAACAAACCGGATCAATTTATGTTTTTCCATAAATTCATCGAATACCTCTGTACTTAAAACCACTGTGCGTGGGATTGAGATGCTTACGTCCTTGTATTTATTAAATAATTTATTACGTTTTAAAAATGAATCAATAAAGGCCAGGCCAAGACCTTTTCCTCCCAAAGAACCTTCTCCTATCCTGGCAAAACCTAAATATTCATCGTATTTATTTTTATCAAATTTCGCTATCACCCCTCTCGACCTATATAAGCGGTATGTTTTAATGGCTTTTATTAAAAATTCCCTTATTTGCTCAAGATCATCAAAATCTTCATATTCCACATTGCTAAATAAGTTAGCCAATGGGAAGAGTGCCCTGGATCTCAGCCATTTGGAATATTCGCTCCTTTTGGCGTGATAACTTATGGATTCTAAACTCACCGTATTTAAAGCTTTTTGGAAGCTATTTAAATCTTTTACCGTGGCCAGAATTTTCATTTGAACTGGATCCCAAAATTCGAAGTCGCCAAACGAAAAGTATTTGGTTATATAATTTTTAATTTCCTCCCCGAGGATTTCAGAATGTTTATGTAAAAATTTTCCCTTTAATTCCAGGGTATATTGTTCGTTGTTTTTATCGGAAGATTGGATCAGAAAGGGGAAATAGCGTTCCAGGCTTCTTACATATTTCAGGAATTCAAATCCGGCGTTTCGATCTCGTTTCCCGTCTTTAAAATAATCAACATCAGAAATAACCCCCAAAAGGTGGTGTTTGTATTTTTCAAAAAGACTAAGGCCTTCTTCGTAATTTGTCGCCAATAAAATTTTTGGGCGACCTCTCATAAGCATCATTGTTCGATGCTCATTTAAACCCTCAGACATGAAGGAATGCGTTTGTTTTAAAATAATTTTATAAATAATTGGCAAATATCTCGAATAGAATTTTAAGGAATCCTCTACCAATAAAATTGCTTTAACCCCAATTTCATTGATATCCTTTTCCGCATTCATCCTATCCTCGGTAAGTTTTATGATTGCCAAAAAAATATCAACATTCCCATTCCAATGAAAAACAAGATCAATGATACCCGTATTTTCACTTAAAACTTTTTTTCTCAATTCAGAAGAATAGAGGCTAAGCGCAGCAATTGGTGTGGTTGGAAAAGCCTCTTTTATTATTTTTGAGGTTTCAAAAGCCTTGTAATCCCCAATATCCAGCCAAGTGATCACCAGATCTATTTTATCTGATTGTAGGATACCTATTGCTCTTTTGGCAGAATTGGCATGGGTAAAACTTGGAGGATATCTCAGGTTTAAAGCAGTATATTCATTAAAAATGCGTTCGTCAATTCTACCGTCTTCTTCCAACATATAATAATCGTAGTTAGAGCAAACAATCAACACTTTATTAACTCTGTTTTGCATTAACTCCTTAAATGCAAATTCCTCAAACTCGTATGTTTTTAAATCGGGAAGAGACCTTTTAATCATTTTTTCTATGGCTTTTCAGTGCGTATGCAAGGTAACATTTTGAATTTTTTTTTAAGGGTTTTAAAGGGCTGAATATATTCTGCAAATAAATTAATTCGCAGGAATGATTTTTCAGGTAATAGATTGAAACCTGAAATACTATTGTTTGAATTTAATAATTTTTAAACGGTCTTAAACTGATTTATATGGGAATTCGCAAACTTTTACATAAAATAACATTCCAAGAACATATTTAAATGCTTCTTTTGTATTCTTAAAAACTTATAAATAAACTGGATTGATTTGAAAAAAGATATTGAAATACCGGAATCTAAAGGAATTTACCTGGCTGCGGTTAGGGAAAAAAATGAAGAATTTCAATCCATGGAATGGAACGCTTATTTAATAAATGATAGGGAAACTTCAATTGAAATGGCCCTTATTGTAACCAAAGGTTTTGATGAAGAGGAAAGTACTTCTACCATGCGGCATTCCATAAAAATGCTGCCTGCAAAATCCTTTGCTAAAATTGAATTTTTACAGTATGAAGTCCTGCGCCTCAACAATCAGTTTTCCGTAACATATTTTGCTGATGACAAAATGTACGAAAAAACCTTTTTGTTCCCGAAAAATTCTATTAATGAAGCTGCTTTAAAGGATTTACCAGTTACTGAAAAACAGGGAGTTCTGGTAAAATAAGCATACTTCTGTAAATAGTTGTAATTGTTAATTGTTCTTCTTATTACGGCAGCTTATCTATAAACCTAAGACCGTACCGGCCGCGAATGCTCCGTTA
>JBBRGD010000143.1:0-5702 GCA_038241065.1 Flavobacteriales bacterium | reverse complement strand
AAACAAAGCATTGCAAGATTTACACATTTCACCAATACCCTTGATATCCAACAAATTACCTATTTCATTATTAATATGCATCAGGCTTACCAGAGTCTTTTTATCCGAAACCTTCAACAGTGCTTCTAAATGAACCAGATCTACTTCGCCGTTTTTGTCAAGATTTACATAGACAACCTCAATTCCATAACAAGCTTTTAATTGATCCAGCATATTTAATACCGCGTGGTGTTCTACTTGAGAAGTAATAATTCGTTTGACGTCCAGGTCACGAACCGCCGAATTCAGCACAAGATTGTCTGCCTCTGTTCCTCCAGAGGTAAAAATTATCTCGGATGCAGACACGTTTAGAAATCCCGCTACAGTCTTTCTAGCATTCTCTATCAATGATTTAGATGATCTTCCATAACTATGTACAGAAGAAGGATTTCCGTAAAATTCCTTCATCACCTGAGTCATTTTTTCAATCACTTCGTCACGCATTTGCGTGGTAGCTGCATTATCTAAATATACTTTTTTCATGGAATGCAAAAATAAAAGAATTAAAATTATTAAGAGGATACTCTGCTATAAATTACGAAAGGTTTATTTTTGCTGAAAATGATTTCTATGTACAGGTATTTAAGTGTTTTATTTCTGATTGTTGTTTTTACTTCCTGTAACGATGGCGACATCATAGTTACTTCCTTTGATTTTGAAAATCAGGAACTATCTGTCTGTGGTGAGGGCACAAGCAAGGTGTTGTACAATATCAACAACGAAAATATTTTTGAAACAATTTCATTTACATTAAACAGCAGTCAATTATCCAGTCTGGAGAATGTCTTAGCCACAAATACCGATCAACCAATAAGCCTTCCTTTGACGGGATCTAATGAAATTATTTATCGCACCTATGACGAAACGGTTCCTAACAGTTATTTTTGCGGAGTGATACCTCCAAGTTCTCCAAAAGTTCAGGAGGAATTTAAAAGCGTGGGTGGAACGGTTGTAATTTCAACCATTGTAAGAGATGAAACCGATCACGATAAGGATGGTATTCTTTCCGTTGATGAAGGAATGAATGAAGCAAATGGCGGACGTGATACCGATGGAGACGGGATCCCCGATTATTTGGATATAGATGATGATGGGGATAATGTAAAAACATCTGTTGAAATAGCCAGTGCGGGTGACGATCCTACCGCCGGTGGTTACAGGGATTCCGATGGAGACGGAATCCCAAATTATCTGGATTCTGATGATGATGAAGACGGTGTACCTACCAAATTGGAGGTAACACAGGCTAACCATGATCCTGCCTCGAATTTTAACGAGGGAGGAATCCCAAAATATCTGGATCTATTCAGTACAGATAGTTTTAATGAAGTTGATTTTTTGATTGTAAATAAGATCCAAGTAAGGTTTAGGTCTTCAATAGATATTCAAAATCTGAAACTACAAAATCAGGGAGGTGATGGGGAAGAAATCTCATTTACCACCTACAATCTGGGTTTTTTCAACTCTGCACCGGTAGAGGCAATATTGGAACCATCAAATCCTTTGGAATAATCTGCAGAAAGGAAAATTATTAATTTTGGAAAAAATAAACTTCGGTTGCTCCTATTCCATATTTTTGATAATCGGCATCGTAAAATTTTAGATTGTCATAACGTCCCAATAAAAAATCCAATTCAGCTTTTAAAACTCCTTCGCCTACACCGTGAATAAAAACTATTTTTTGAATGCGTTTGCGAATTGCAAACTCCACCTGTCGCTTTGCGGTCTCTAATTGCAGGTTCAGAATATCGTAATTGCCCATTCCCTTATAGGAATTTACCAGCTTTTCAATATGAAGATCTACTTCCATTGGGGGAATATTCCGGTCTTTCGGTTTAATGCGTATGGATTTTGGCTTTTTAATTTGCTGCTTCTCTCTCAGAATTTCAGAAAAATCAGCATCGTTCATGGAGATCATTCTGCTTTGCTGCTCTTCAATTTTCACCAATTCAGATTCGTTAAAATCCAGCGAAAAGCCTTCGGAAGTTTCAATAGTAACTACTTCTCCCTGCACGTGCATTACAATACCCTTCAGGGCATCGTCCAACACTTCAACTTTGTCGTTTACTTCAAATTTCATTTCCGGTTTTCGCTATTAGTTTTTTCCTCAATATCATTTTGAGCATCATCCTTAAAATCATCTTTGGTTTCCACCCAATAATTTGTTGCCCTATAAAGTCCAAACATAATTATTATCAACCCCAGAATTTGTAAATACTTACTTTCCTCTTCCCCGGCAATGGTATAAAGCAAAATTGCTCCTCCAATAAGTATTAATACGGTATTAATAACCTGAGCATATTTTTTGTTCATAAACTACTGATTTATAGTATTTAAAAGCTATATTAACATGGTATTTAAAAAACAAATTAGCTATTTGAAATTCAAATAATCACTTTATGAAGCAAATATACATCATAGCTTTTTTTTTATTGCCATTTTCTGGGTTTTCACAGTTATATATAAAACCTTATGGAAACCAGGATAGCTATGTCTATGCCGAAGGCCAGTTTATATTTGTAGAAAAAGAAATAGATTTAACTATCAATCCATCCGGAACTTCAAATGCCGGGATCTATTTGAGGAACGAAGCACAACTCCTGCAGGGAAATTCAAATTCTGCAAATACCGGAAACGGTTTGATCTCTGTATTTCAGGAAGGAAACGCCACAGCTTATACTTACAATTATTGGTGTTCTCCTGTTCAAAACAATTCAAATTCCCTACTTTTTGGAAATCTTTTATTTGAACCAATTGACAAAACAAACAGCAACAAGGCAAAAATCACAAGCGAATTAAACGGAAACGCAAATCCGTTGACCATTTCCAATCGCTGGATCTATAAATTTTCCGGGACAGACTATTCAGATTGGGTTTATGTTGGAAATACTTTTGATATAAACCCGGGAGAAGGATTTACAATGAAAGGCGTTTCCGGAACCAATATGAATGTAGTTTTATATGGAATTTCGAATAATCCCGGAAATAAACAGCGCTTTGATTTTAGAGGAAGGCCCAATACAGGAAAAATCACATTGGAAATTAATAAAGATGAAAGCAGGCTGGTTGGCAATCCATATCCATCTGCCCTGGATCTAAATGCTTTCCTTCAGGAAAATAAAAGTATTACAGGTATTGCCTATTTTTGGGATTCAAGCCCTGTGACATCCCATTATTTAAATGAATATGAAGGTGGATATGGCGCCTATTCTCCCGCAGCCGGAAATAGCGGATATGTTCCTGCCATTTTTAGCAAATATGATGGGAGTGGAAATTTGATTATTCACAACTTTGAAACCGGAAATTATTATGCCCGGCGTTATTCTCCAATTGGCCAGGGATTTTTGGTAGTCGGGAAGGAAAAGGGAAGCCTGACTTTTAAGAATGAATATAGAAAAGTTGAAAAAGAAAACTCATCAACTTCCGAGTTTAAGTCAAAACTAATTCCACATAAAATCTCTGATACAGAAAATGTTGCCTTACTTAGATTAAATGTTGAATTTAACAACCAATACGTCCGGCAATTGTTGCTGATACATTCTGAAATTGCAACTTCTGGAATTGACCGGGCAATGGATGCACAGAACCTCTCCCTTCTAGAATCGGATTCAGGATGGCTTTTGGAAAATGAAAGTTATTTGATTAACGTCCTTCCTTCTGATCAACATGAAAAAATTCCATTATATCTCAAATTATCAGAAAAAACTGAACTCAACATCAAAATAGCCGCTCTGGAAAATTTTAATTCTGAAGTGTTTTTATTTGATTCTGAAACAGGATTATATTATGATCTAAAAAATCAGGATTATAAAATTCAATTAAATGAAGGGGAATATCACCAACGATTTAAGATAGCATTTAACAATCCGAACCTTATTTCTGCAAAAGAAGAAATTGAAGAATTGGAAAAGCCCCTTAAAGATTTCGCCATTTATCAAAATAATCCCCTCACCCGTTTGGAAATTACTACTCAAACCCAAAATACATCTACCTCCATTGCTTTATTTGATGGTACCGGAAGGAAAATCTTTGATTTCAAGAATGTGCTAAACCAAAATTATTTTGAGTTTCCCACTACAAACCTGAGCAATGGAATTTATATTGTAAAAATTACGGGGCCAACAGGAACTGTTATTTCTAAAAAAGTTATTATTTCAAATTAAAAATAAATCCTAAGTATGGAAGAATTTCTGCTTCCTTGTTTAAACAAACAGTTATTTGGATTGGAATGCTACGGCTGTGGCAGCCAACGCGCGATGCTTTTGTTATTTGATGGCAAATTTATGGAGGCTTTCCGGATGTTCCCCGCTATTTATTCCATCTTGATTTTGTTGATTTTCGTTCTTTATAATCTGTTTTATAAATTTAAAAATGATTTCAGTATAAAAATTGGACTAATTTTAATTAATGCAGCTATCATTCTTATAAATTATGGAATCAAAATGATCCATTTCTTTTACTAGCTTCAAAATAAAAATTTAAAATTTGTTTATTATGGAAATACAACGACAAGAATTACCCAATTCAACACTTATTTTGATTTTTGGAATTTTATCTATAATTGGCTGCTGCTGTTATGGAATTATAGGATTGGTTTTCGGGATCCTCGCAGTGGTAATGGCTCAAAAGGCTACTGCAATTTACAATTCAAGCCCTGAACTGTACATTGGTTATCAAAACGTGAAAACCGGAAGAATCTTGGGAATAATTGGTATTGTTTTAAGTGCACTTGTAGTAATTATTGCAATTGCAGCCATTATAATAATGGGCGGTTTAGCAGGAATAGAGCAAATGCAGCGTGAAATGATAGAACAATACGGAGGATAACCTCCTGTGAAAAAACCGTTAAAACGGTTAGGAAAATTCCTGCAGATAATATAGCCCACGATTAAAATAGTGAGCTATATTTAAAATGTTTTAGGCATAAGGGAGAAAACCAATTTTCTGTAAGTCTATTTAACTTAGGAATATTATTTTGAGAAATTAAATTATTTCAGCAATTCCATCAATATGTCCATGCTAACTTTTTCCTGCTCTCCGGAAACCATATTTTTAAGGCCATAGACTTGAATTTTTATTTCTTCAGTCCCGGCCAAAACAACAAATGGGATTTCGCGTTTGTGAGCATAGTTCATTTGCTTTTTCATTTTAGCAGAATCAGGATAAAGTTCAGCAGCTATTCCTTCGTTTCGCAATTTCTGAACAGCTTTTAATCCATACAATGCTTCCTCTTTCCCAAAATTGATAAAAAGCACTTTAGTTGTTGAAGTTATTGTTTTTGGAAACAGGCCTAATTCTTCCAGGACCAGGTAAATTCTGTCCAATCCAAATGAAATCCCCACCCCGCTCATATTTTTTAATCCAAAAATTCCTGTGAGGTCATCATAACGCCCACCTCCACCTATGGAACCCATATTTACATTTTCAGGTGCGGAAACTTCAAATATTGCACCTGTATAATAATTGAGTCCGCGGGCCAAAGTAACATCCAGATCCAAAATGGCAGTTTTTAAAGGCATTTCTGAAATAGCATTTTTCAAAAACTGCAATTCTTCAATTCCTTTTTTACCTACTTCAGAAGAGATTAAAATCTGACTCAATATTTCAATTTTTTCGGTGAAGCTGCCCTTCAACCCAAAAATAGGTTGTATTTTCTTTAAAGC
>JBBRGD010000142.1:0-5703 GCA_038241065.1 Flavobacteriales bacterium | reverse complement strand
CTGGAGATCACCCATTGGTGGGACAAGAAAATTCAGGAACTTTCCAAAGGGATGGCTCAAAAAGTACAATTTGTGATCACCGTGCTTCACCAGCCCAAATTACTGATATTTGATGAGCCTTTTAGCGGTTTTGACCCGGTGAATGCCGAGATTATTAAAAATGAAATCCTCCAACTCCGCGATGAAGGAGCCACGATCCTGTTCTCTACACATAGAATGGAAAGTGTGGAAGAACTTTGCGAATATATGGCGTTAATCCATGAAGGTAATAAATTGCTGGATGGAAAAGTAGCCGATATTAAAAGGGAATATAAATCCAATACCTTTGAAGTTGGATTGACTGCTGAAGACGAAACAGCTCTTTTAAAAGAATTAACAGCCAATTTCAGCGTGGGGAAAGCTAATTTTAAAAGCATTACCAAAGATCTTAAATTGAGTATTCAAATTAAACCTGAGGAGTCTCCTAACGACTTGCTTTTGTACCTATTGTCAAAAGCCCGGGTTAACCATTTTGTTGAAGTTATTCCTTCTGTTAATGATATTTTTATTAAAACCGTGACTGACAATGCATAATCTAAAGCTCATCATCCAAAGGGAATATAAAGCAAGGGTAAGGAACAAAACCTTTATTGTAATGACATTTTTAAGCCCTCTTATTTTAGTGGGAATGATGATCTTGGTGGCATACCTTGCCACGCTTAACAACAGTGAAAAACATAGCATTGCCATAAATGACTTGAGCGGGATATTCCAGAACGAATTCAAGGATTCCGATGGGATTAAATATATAAATCTTTCTTCAATTCCCCTGGAAGATGCCAAAAAATTAGTGCTGGAAAAGGAATATTATGGGCTGTTGCACATTCCTGAAATGGGCGATAATTTTGAACTGGCCAAATCGGTCCGGTTTTTTGCAAAAGAATCGCCTTCACTGGACATTCTGCAACAAATGGAGTATATTTTAACCGAAAAATTAAACACCCGAGAACTTATTGCAAGAGGCGTGGATATTTCCAAAATTGAATCGGCGGAAACTCCGGTAAATATTCAGATTCAAAATTTTGAGGGCATCCGCACTTCAAAAATGTCCAATTACGTCAAGATGTTTTTTGGTGGTGCCGCAGGTTACTTGCTAATGATGTTCATTATTATTTACGGGAATATGGTGATGCGCAGTGTTATTGAAGAAAAAACCAACCGAATTATCGAGATTATCGTGTCTTCAGTGAAACCTATACATCTTATGTTGGGAAAAATTCTGGGAACTTCTTTAGCAGGCATTACCCAATTTGCCATTTGGGTTGTACTTGGGGCAATAATGCTGTTTTTGGCCGCATCAATTACGGGAATGGATTTAATTTCTGCGCCGCCGTCTCACGCACAGAAAGGATTGGAGCAAATGTCTTCCAATGAAATGCAACAAATTATTATGGATATTTCCAATTTACCTATAGGCGCATTAATTATCGCGTTTCTGGGTTATTTTATTGGAGGTTATTTCCTCTATAGCGCTATTTATGCGGCTATAGGTGCCGCGGTAGATTCTGAAACAGATACGCAGCAATTTATGTTCCCCATAATTTTGCCTTTAATGCTTGGTATTTATGTAGGTTTCTTTACGGTAATTGAAAATCCACATGGTACAGTTGCCACAATTTTTTCCATGATTCCCTTAACATCTCCCATAGTGATGCTGATGCGAATTCCATTTGGAGTTCCATGGTGGGAATTATTGATCTCTTTCCTAATTCTTATGATTACAAATTTTGGTGTATTATGGCTTGCGGCCAAAATTTATAGAGTGGGCATTTTGATGTACGGCAAAAAGCCTACTTATAAGGAGTTGTATAAATGGCTTAAATATTAACCTATGCAAATTGGGGTAGACCAGGTTAAGGAGGTGATAGAAGAAAATATTTGGAGCAATATTCTTGAATTTTTCAGGCTAAACATTATTAGTTTTGAAAGCGGCGGGAACCAAATAAAAGTTACCGTGGGCCTCATTTTACTTGTGATATTCACTTTTGTAATCACCAGTATTTTCCTGCGCGGAATTCGCGTTTTTTTGACCAGAAAACTTCAGGAGAATGACAGGCTAAAATTTATTAGTGTATTTAAATTTATAAAATACCTGGTTTATCTAATTGTGGTTATTCTCACGCTTAGTTCGGCAGGTATTGATATTACCATACTTTTAACAGCATCTGCTGCGTTTTTTGTCGGTTTAGGATTAGCTTTGCAGGATCTTTTTCAGGATATGATTGGCGGATTGTTTATTGTAATTGACAAAACGCTTTTAGTAGGCGATATCATTGAAATAGAAGGAAGAGTTGGGAGGGTCATTGAAATAAAATTGAGAACTACCCGGGTTTTGACCAGGGACGATAAAATAATGATTATTCCCAACCATAAATTTATTAGTGATATAATTCTCAATTACACACAAAACCACATCACTACCCGGGAAGCAGTTAAAGTAGGAGTGGCTTACGGAAGTGATACTTTAAAAGTTAAAACACTCTTATTGGAATGTGCTATGGATCAAGTTGGAATTGTTGAAAAACCAAAGCCTTTTGTGCTTTTTGAAGATTTTGGAGATTCGGCCTTGATCTTTGCAGTGCATTTTTTTGTAACTGATAGTTTTGTGGATCCAAAAATTAAAAGTCAACTTCGATTTAAAATAGATCAAAAATTTAGATCAAATAATATCAGTATTCCATTCCCACAAAGGGATGTGCACATGTTTTATCCTAACAAGCCCTCACTTGATAAATCAAATCCCGATGAATAAATTTTTTAAACTATTTTTATTTCTGTGCCTCGCAGGATTTGGATCCATAGCCCACAGCCAGACCACCGATCTAGCAAGAATTGAATACACCTTTTTTCCACAGTCCAGTTCCGATAACTCCTTCAGGCGGTTCAAGAGTTTTGTGAATTTCCCGATAAAGCTTAACGATGATGGGGCCTATCTAATTCCCGGCGTGGAATATCAGAACATCAATTTAAAATATAAAGATCCTGCGTCATTCAATACTTCTGAATTAGAGCGGTTTCAGTCTTTTAGCTTTAATTTGGGGTACACCTTTAAAATAAGTGAAGACTGGCGTTTTGGCACTAAAGCAGGAATAAAAGTGGCTTCCAATTTTGAACGAAGTGAGATTCTCTCAGACGATATGGTTTATACCGGAGCGGTTTATTTCATTAAAATTAAAGAAGATGAGCGATATATAGAGCCGGTGCGCTTAATTTTGGGATTGGAATATTCCACTACCACAGGAATTCCTTTTCCCCTTCCCATTATCAATTACTACAAACGATTTGATCCTAAATGGTCTTATAGTCTGGGTGTTCCAAAAACAAACCTGAAATATTATTTTAATGATAAAAATTCCATGCAGGGATTTATTACTCTGGATGGATTTTTTGCAAATGTTCAAAACGATTTTGAGATAAGTCCGAATAATTCAAGTTCAAACGCTTTAGCTGAAACCGTTTCTATGACAATATTGCTTTCTGGGTTGGGATATGAATACAATTTCACAAAGCACCTCTCTTTTTATATTTATGGGGGACATACCATCATAAACGATATAAGGTTAAGAGATGGCAATCTGGACAATGTTTATACAATTAATGATACAAATTCATTTTACGGCCGCGCAGGTCTCAAATTTAATATTTTATAATGGCAAAAATTTTAATCATTGAAGATGAAGCGGCTATCCGCAGGGTACTTGTAAAAATCCTTTCCGAAGAAAACAACACCTATTTGGTTGAAGAAGCTGAAGACGGCCTTGTGGGAATGGAAAAAATAAAGGATGACGAGTATGACCTTGTTCTTTGCGATATTAAAATGCCCAAGATGGATGGAATTGAAGTTTTGGAAGCCATCAGGAAAATAAAACCTGAGGTGCCGGTAGTTATGCTTTCCGGTCATGGAGATCTGGATACTGCCGTAAACACCATGAAATTGGGTGCTTTCGATTATATTTCAAAACCACCGGATTTGAACCGTTTACTCAATACTGTTAGAAACGCACTGGATAGGAAAAAACTGGTAGTGGAGAATACCCAACTGAAGAAAAAGGTAGGTAAAAACTACGAAATGATTGGCAACTCTCCGGCGATTTCAAAAATAAAGGACATTATTGAAAAAGTGGCGCCCACAGATGCCCGGGTGCTTATTACAGGACCCAACGGAACGGGAAAGGAATTGGTGGCTCATTGGCTGCATCAAAAAAGCAATCGTTCCAATGGGCCGATGATCGAGGTAAACTGTGCCGCGATCCCTTCAGAATTAATTGAAAGCGAATTGTTTGGACACGTAAAAGGGGCTTTTACATCTGCTGTTAAAGATCGTGCAGGAAAATTTGAAGCTGCTAATGGCGGCACTATATTCCTAGATGAAATTGGCGATATGAGCCTTTCTGCCCAGGCAAAAGTTTTGCGGGCACTTCAGGAAAATAAAATTTCCCGGGTAGGAAGCGACAAGGATATTAAAGTGGATGTACGCGTAATTGCAGCGACTAACAAAGACCTTAAAGAGGAAATAGAGGAAAAGAAATTCAGGGAAGATCTTTACCATCGCCTGGCGGTTATTTTAATTGAAGTTCCGCCATTAAACGAGCGCAGGGAAGATATTCCATTGCTCGTCGAATTTTTTAGCGATAAAATTGCGGAGGAACAAGGCACCAATAAAAAGGAATTTACCGATGGCGCCATCAATCTTTTGAAAAAATATGACTGGACCGGTAATATAAGAGAACTCCGGAATGTGGTGGAAAGGCTTATTATATTAGGCGGTGAAGAGATAACAGAAGAAGATGTGCAGCTTTTTGCAAGTAAATTTTAGGAAGAGGCAATTCAACTGTTACCAATTGTTCTTTCAGGATAAAGACTTTTAAAAAATAATTTTATCCCCGGAGTGCAGGTGGGTTATATCTCAGGAAATACATGGTATCTCCACTGGGATGTGCCCATTTATTAAATAATTCAAAACCAAAGCGCTGGTATACAATTGCATTTTGTCGCATTCTGGTTTCGGCATATAAGGGAAGTTTATATTCTTGGGCCTGCCGGTAAAATTCATCTTTCATTTCCTTTCCAACCTGTGTATCGGCTCCCCTCGCATCGGCTATAATACCCCAAAACCAACAATATAAATATTCGCCTTCCTGAGGGCGTTGTTGTTTGATGTATTTTTGTGTTTTTAATATATTTAGGGCATTTTTAAAACCGGTAACATGTATCAAAAGACCTAATTGTTCAGGAATATTCGTCCAAAAATTGTCATCCTTTTTGCTGGTTTTAAACAAAATGGCGATTCCTTTTCCGTTTTCAGAAATTATAAGGGCATCTTTTTTAATTGCCTTTTCCACCATATGGCTAGCCAGATAGTGAAAACGTTTGTCCCTGTTGGAGTCGTCCATTACAACCTCTAAAGAAGTAGGAATTTCCTTCAATAAAATTGCAACCTTCTCAATAATTTCTTCTTTGTCCAAGATGTTCAATTTAAAGGCGAATATAAAAAATGTCTTTTAAAGATCGTATATTTAGCACCGAATATATTTAAAAATGAAAGAAATAGATTATTCACAATTTAAGGTAAAAGGCGATATTAATCTCCAAAAAACATCCACTTCTTTCGATTTGGGAAAGAAAAAGAAAAAGATTGAAAAACATCTTGAAAAAACCCGTGTG
>JBBRGD010000141.1:0-5716 GCA_038241065.1 Flavobacteriales bacterium | reverse complement strand
ATTGTGCCAGTTTAAGTGCGATCAAAAATGATTTTTGCTGTCCCTGGGATCCGAATTTTTTAATTGGATGCCCGTCAATTTCGAAACTAAGATCGTCTTTATGCACACCTACCCCGGTATATTGCAAGATCATATCTTTCTGAAGGTTTTCTTCCAGCAGCTCTAAAATGGATTTTTCAAATAACCGGCTTTTGTATTCAATGGAAACCTGTTCTTTATTATTGGCGATCTCGGTGTAACGTTTATCAAAAATTGGTATGAATTCATTTAAAAAAGCAGTCCTTTTTTCAAACAGGATATTCCCCAAAGCAGACATCTGAGCGTTGTAAATTTCAAGTGTATCCCTGTCAAATTTGGAATTGGCGGCAAAAAATTTCAAAAGCGCGTTTCTCTGTGCCAGGATCTTGTTGTACTGAATTAAGGAATTTAAATACTCCCGGTCACTTTGGGAGATCACCCCGTCTATGAATTTGCGCCGGGTGTCACTTCCTTCAAGAATCAAATCCCTATCGCCCGGTGAAATAATTACCGCGGGAATAAAACCTATATGTTCGCTGAATTTCTCATAGGCTTTGTTATTGCGCTTGATCACCTTTTTCTGGCCCCGCCTGGCGCTTACCAGGATTTGTTCTTCCCGGTCATTTTTTTCCAGGACACCTTCAATCACAAAAAATTCGGCATTGTGGTTGATGTTCTGACTGGTAATTGGGTTGAAATAGCTCTTTCCAAAAGAAAGGTGGTAAATACTGTCTAAAACATTCGTTTTTCCTACCCCATTATGTCCTACCAAACAATTTATTTTGGCATCGAAATCAAATAAGACGGAATCAAAATTTTTGTAATTGACTAAAGAGAGGGATTTTAAAAACATAAATGGCTGTTATTCAGCTTAATAATAGTTATGTGAATTAGGGTAAAGGTAGGTGAATGCTGTGGAAATTATTAAAAAATAAGAAATATTTTCCAGCCTAATTAAGAATAAAAATTTTATTTTTGCCATTCATTAAATCCATTTTATGGCGACTTATAATAAAAAAGGCAAAAAACCATCAAGTAAAGAAGAAGCAAGAACAAAGGTTGAACAGGAATCCACTACAGCTGAAGTTTTTAACACTCTGGACGAGGGTGCAGGAAAAACTGAAGCCTGGGTTGCAAAAAACCAAAAATACATCTACGTCATTGTTAGTTTGGCTGCGGTTATTGTTTTAGGATACTTAGGTTTCCAAAAATTTATACAAGAGCCTAAGGAAGCCGAGGCTGCCAATGAAATGTTCCAGGCACAGCAATATTTTGACACTGCTTTGGCCGGTTCCGGGACACAAGCCGATTCCTTATATAATATGTCTATTACAGGAGGAGAAGGAAAATATGGTTTTCTTGATATTATTGACAATTATGGTAGTACAAAGGCTGCCAATTTAGCACATTACTATGCGGGATTTGCTTATCTAAATACAAATAGTTACCAAGAAGCTATAGATCAACTGGAAGATTTTAAAAGCGATGATGAAATATTGGCAGCTCTTGCCGTAGGAGGAATTGGTGATGCTTTTTTACAATTAGACCAACCGGAAGAAGCTTTGAAATATTATGACAAAGCTGCTTCAATGAGGTCAAATGAATTCACAGCGCCAAAGTTCCTTCTTAAAGCCACCATTACTGCCATACAGTTAGGAAAGGGTGAACAGGCTACAAAATATTTAAACAGAATAAAAGACGAATTCTCAACCACTCCTGAGGCCGATCAAGTCCCTGTTTATATGGGACGTGCCCAAGCAATGAAATAAAAAATTATGGCGACTACCGGTAAAGATCTTTCTGATTATGATAAGAACAGGGTTCCAAACGCGAAAGAATTTCGTTTTGGACTTGTTGTGGCTGAATGGAATGAAGAAATAACCGAAGGTTTGTACCGTGGTGCTATTGAAGCATTGAAAGCAAATGGTGTTCTGGAAGAGAAAATAGTGCGCTGGAATGTTCCCGGGAGTTTTGAACTTATATACGCCTGTAAAAAAATGCAGAATAGCTTTGATATGCTGGATGCCATTATCGCCATTGGCAGTGTCATAGAAGGGGAGACCAAACATTTTGAATATGTGTGCCAGGGCGTTGCTCACGGCATTAAGGATTTAAACGTACAACACGATATTCCTGTTATTTTTTGTGTGCTTACAGATCAAAATATGCAACAGGCAATAGACCGTTCTGGTGGGAAACACGGCAACAAAGGCACCGAGTCCGGTATTTCCGCAATTAAAATGGCGCAACTTCGAAAGGACGCCAAGTTCTAAAAATTAAACAAATTTTCCTTCGGCATTATTCTTGTTCTTTTTATTTGGCTTAAAACAGCTTTCTTTTTTGAGGCTTTTTAAGTAGATTTGAATATTCAAAAAAGCAAACGTTTTGAAAATAAATTTATTAAAAATCAAGAAGAATGCCCGCTATAATTACACGCCACGTTATTATAAGGGGAAGGATGAGGGTAATATTTATTCATTCGATTCAAAATTCAATAAATATAAAAATATTGCCAACGCCAACGATTACGGAGCTCAGTGGGCCGAAGCACGAAAATCGAGCAGAACCAAAGGGAATCGTAAAATAAATATGCGTTTAATTATCATTATAATTTTATTGGTGCTTCTCTTTTTATGGATCATAGATTTCGATTTATCCATTTTTACGAATCAGCCGTAAATGAGTGATGTTATCCATTTATTGCCGGATCATGTAGCAAATCAAATTGCTGCAGGGGAAGTGGTTCAACGTCCCGCATCGGTTATTAAGGAACTTCTTGAAAACGCGATAGATGCCGGTGCAAAAAATATCTTGGTATATGTAAAGGAATCCGGGAAAATTTTGGTAAAAGTGGTAGACGATGGTATGGGGATGAGTCTTACAGATGCCCGCCTGAGTTTCGAACGGCATGCAACCTCCAAAATCAAATCGGCAGAAGATCTGTTCCACTTGCATACCAAAGGTTTTCGTGGAGAGGCATTGGCATCCATAGCCGCAATTGCACACGTAGAGCTCAAAACAAAAAGAGAAGAAGATGAAGTTGGCACCTGCATAAAAATAGAAGGCAGTCAGATCATCTCCCAAGAGGCCTGTGTAACTTCCCGGGGTACCTCCATAAGTGTTAAAAACCTGTTTTACAATATTCCTGCAAGGCGCAATTTTTTAAAATCGGATACCGTTGAGATCCGTCATATAATAGATGAATTTCAGCGCGTTGCGCTGGCTCATCCCAACATAGCATTTTCACTGTCTCATAATTCAAGCGAATTATTTCAGCTTTCAAATACCAATTACAGGCAACGGATCACCAATGTTTTAGGAGGTAAAACCAGTGAAAAACTGGTGCCCGTAAATGAAGAGACCGAAATTGTTACAATTTCGGGATTTGTGGGAAAACCGGAATTTGCCAAGCGCACCCGGGGCGAACAATTTTTCTTCGTAAACGACAGGTTTATAAAAAGCCCGTACCTAAACCACGCGGTAACCGCCGCTTTTGAAGGATTACTGAAAGATAAAGCATTTCCGAGTTATTTTTTATACCTGACAGTAGATCCCAAAAGTATCGATATCAATATACATCCTACTAAAACTGAAATTCAGTTTGATGATGAACACGCGCTGTATGCAATTTTGCGCAGTTCCATAAAACATAGCCTGGGTCAATTTAATGTGGCTCCTGTGCTGGATTTTGAAAGGGATCCCAGCCTAGATACCCCATACGATTTTGAAAACAGGCCTGTTGCATCTCCACAAATTGAAGTAGACCGGAATTTTAATCCATTTAAAAACGAATCGGGGACTGGCAGCGGATTTAGAAGTGCCTTTAAAAAAGATCCGGGAGATTGGGAAGGTTTATATACAGGTTTAAAAAGCGATTCAAATCTTATAGATATCAAGCAAATTGAATTTGAAAGTGAGGAGGTAACGGGAAATCTGTTTGGTGCCTCCAAAACTGTGGAAGCTCAAAATTCCACGTTTCAGCTCAATAAAAAATATATCATCAGCACATTGAAAAATGGGATGTTGGTGATAGATCAGCATCGCGCTCATACACGCATACTTTATGAGGAGCTTTTAAAGAGCATCACCTTATCTGCAGCGGTAAGCCAGCAGTTATTGTTTCCTTTAACACTTCAGTTTAATCAACAGGAAATAAAATTATTACAGGGAATTAAAGATTCTCTTGAACAAACCGGGTTTGTTTTTTCGGATATAAAATCAGATTCGGTTGAAATCACTGGGGTTCCTACAACAGTTTCAGAAAGTGAAGTCGAAATACTGCTCGAGAGATTGCTGGCCGATTTTGAAAATGAGGTGCCAGAGAACAATTTTTCACAAACCGACTTGCTGGCAAAATCTTTGGCAAAAAGTATGGCGGTAAAATCAGGAAATTTGCTAAATTCAACTGAACAACAACATATTGTAAATGGATTATTTGCTTGTAAAGAGCCTTCATTAACCCCATTTAACAAGCCTGTTTTTATTACCTTGCAGGTTGAAGAATTGGAAAAAAAATTCATGTAAATGGGAAGAATCACAGATACCGTAAAGGTTCTTATTATAATTAACGTTTTATTTTTCGCCGGGACTATGTTTATAGGGGATTATACCTATAAATTGTTTTCATTGTATTTTTTCCAAAATGAGAATTTTGGAGTTTGGCAAATTGTTACACATATGTTCATGCATGGGGGATTTATGCATATTTTATTTAATATGTACGCGCTTTGGGCTTTTGGAAGTCCGATAGAACAGATGTTGGGAAAAAGTAAATTTTTATTTTTCTATTTCTCCTGTGGTATAGGTGCGGCAATCCTGCATTCACTTGTAAATTATTATCACGTGGAATCGGGATATAATGCATTGGTGCAAGCGGGAATGAACCCTGATGCAATTCAACAGTTACTTGAGACCGGACAATATTCTACAGAAATTTTGAGCTCGGTATCAAAAGAGACTTTGGAGAGCATGTTCATATCCTTTAATACTCCAGCAGTGGGTGCTTCAGGGGCGATTTACGGGATCCTGGTAGCTTTTGGGATGTTATTTCCAAATGTAGAACTGTTTTTAATTTTTGTACCCATACCTATTAAAGCCAAAGTTTTTATCCCAGTGTTAATTGGAATAGATTTGTTTTCCGGGATAACAGGATATTCTATATTTGGAGGAGGAGTAGCGCATTTCGCTCATGTAGGAGGCGCGCTTTTCGGATTTATAATGATGTGGTACTGGAAGAAAAATCAGTTTAATCAAAACAGATGGAATTAATGGGAGCAGCAGATAAAATTAGATATAAGTTCCAAACGGCCTCAGTGCTGGAAAAACTCATAGCGCTGAACGTTCTTGTGTTTATCCTGTTTTTTCTTTTTCAAACCATTTCCTTTTTATTTAAGCTTCCATCCGATTTTCTTACGGAATGGCTGGTTTTTCCAAGTGAACCTGGAGAATATATTTTTAAACCCTGGACGATCATCACCTATTCCTTTATGCACTCAGGAATATGGCATATCTTATCGAATATGTTGATCTTATATTATGCTGGGACTTATTTTCTCTCTTATTTTTCAGCGAAAAAGCTTCTCAATTTTTATTTTCTGGGGGTCATTATAGGTGCTTTGGTTTATATGTTGAGTTATAATTTATTTCCTGCCTTTCAGGCCACAGGAAAATCCTACCTCTTGGGGGCTTCTGCCGGAGT
>JBBRGD010000140.1:0-5733 GCA_038241065.1 Flavobacteriales bacterium | reverse complement strand
AAAGCTGAATTACATTTTCAAGAAAGGAATCTGATTTGTTTTTTGAAACAAATTTTCCTGTATATTCTACATTTCACCTCTTTTTCCAGTCAATGCCATTACTTTCAATTTTGTGATATTTCTGCGAGGGATAGCAGCGGCAGCTCCCAATGCCCATAAGGGCATCGGGACTACAGCGAATAGCCCGACCGCCACGCTTTTGGGCGTGGGGGTCGCAGCCAGAAAATAAAAAAGGACCAACATTGCTGCGGTCCTTTTAAATTTATTATTTACGGAGATTACCAGATAATTACCCGGTTTTCAGGTTTTAGGTACATTTTGTCGCCTTCTTTGATATTGAATGCCTCATAGAAAGCAGGGATATTTTGCAACGGCACATAAGCGCGGTACATTCCCGGAGAGTGCGGATCGGTTTTGATCTTGTTTCTAAGTGCTTCGTCTCTCATTTTGGTACGCCACACGGTTGCCCAGGACAGGAAGAAACGTTGTTCTGGGGTAAATCCGTCTATTTCACCGGGGTTGCCGTGTTCTTTCAAGTCCATTTGAAGTCCGTCGTAAGCGGCATTCACCCCGCCAAGATCTCCAATATTTTCACCCAGGGTAAATTCCCCGTTGATGTAAACGCTGTCCAACACTTCAATTGCGCTGTACTGGTCGGCTAAAGCCCCGCCAAGTCCTTCAAATTGTTTTAGATCTTCATCTGTCCACCAGTTGTTCAAATTTCCCTGAGCGTCAAATCTGGAACCACTATCGTCAAATCCATGGGATATCTCATGGCCAATCACGGCGCCAATTCCACCATAATTAACGGCTGCATCAGCTTTATAATCGTAGAATGGCGGTTGGAGGATAGCCGCAGGGAACACAATCTCGTTGTAGCTTGGATTGTAATACGCATTCACTACTTGGGGAGCCATATACCATTCGGTCTTATCTACCGGTTTTCCCAATTTATCCATATCTTCTTTTACATTCCACTTTGAAGCGTTCAACATATTTTGGAAAAAAGATCCTTTTTCGTCCTTTGGGCCGGCGATTTCAAGGTCGCTGTAATCTTTCCATGTATCTGGATAACCAACCTTAATTGTGGTAGTTCCCAATTTCTCTATGGCTTTGATCTTTGTGCTGTCGCTCATCCAGGTAAGGTTATTGATCCGGACTTCATAAGCCTTGATGATATTGGCAATCATTTCCTTAGCTTTGACTTTAGCCTCGGGCGGAAAATTTTCTTCTACATATAATTTGCCCAGTGCTTCTCCCAAAGTTCTGTTTACAATTCCAAGGGCACGTTCTTTTAGGGGGCGTTGTTCCTTGGCTCCTTGCAGGGTTTGATTGTAAAATTCCCAGTTTGCTCTTTCAATTTCGGTGCTCAAAGAATTGGCTGCATCATTAAAAAGTGTCCAGCGCAGATAGGTTTTCCAGTTTTCAACATTATTTTCAGCAAAGGTTTTTTGCAGGGCCTGCATATATTTTGGTTGAGCTACAATTATGGTGTCCAAATTTGAAGCCCCAATTTTGTCGAAATAGGTTTTCCAATCTATTGCGCCAACTTGTTCTTGCAGTTCTGAAACCTGCATTGGGTTGTAAGTTTTGCGGGCATCGCGGCGTTCTACTTTATCCAGTTGAGGTTGTGCAAGACCGGTCTCGAAAGCTAAAATTTGCGCTGCGCTTTTTGCTGCATCTTCCGGAGAATCTCCTAAAAATTGCAACATTCTTGTGATATGGGATTTATATTTTTCTCTTTTTTCTTTTGAATCTGAATCCTCAGCAACATAATAATCACGATCTGGTAAGCCCAGTCTTGAAGGATAAATATAGGCGGCGTTCGTGTTGCTGTCTTTAGCATCTGCACCTACTGAAAATCTGAAGAATCCGGCACCGCCAAATTGCTGCATTTCGGTAAGATATGCTTGTAGTTGTGCTTTATTGGTTATAGCACTGATTTTGGTAAGGTAAGGTTGCAAAGGCTGAATTCCTTTCTCGTTACGCGTTACTGTATCCATTATACTTTGGTAAAGAAAAACCGATTTTGCCTGATCGCTGGAAGCATCCAGTTCTTTATTGTCAGAAGCCTTTTCCAGTAATGAAAGGGCATCGGCATCTGTTTTTTTACGCAATTCGTTAAAACTGCCCCAGGTGGTATATTCGTCTGGGATTTCGGTAGAATCTACCCATTTTCCATTAACGTACATGAAAAAATCATCCTGAGGATTTACCGTGGTATCCATAAAAGAAAGATTAATTCCATGCGTTTCCAGGTTTTCTGCCATTTTTTTGTCGTCATTTTTACAACTGGTAACCGCTGCTGCAACGAGCAGTGGCATCAACAATGCATTGGTTATTTTTTTCATTCGTCGTTATTAATTATAAATTTGGCGCTAAAGTACTAAAAAATAAGATATTGTATCTTGAATTTCTCAGGTTGGGATGTGTTGTTGTTTCTTCGGAAAAAATTATTGAAGTTTTGAGATCAGTGTGCTGTCAAATTCTTTTTTGATTTGGGTGATCTCATCCACATTCTCATTTGGGATGGCGATGGAAAGCACATAATGTTTAATTTTCCAGGTATTTTGTATTTTCGCCAACACCCCGGAACCTCTGCAAATTCCCATTTGGGTGTTAAGAAGTTCATCGAACCAGGCGGTTTCTCCGTTTTCTGAGATATAAATATTTCTTTCCAGGGTGGTAAAACTCCAGGCTTTTCCTTTATCAAAATGAGGTTTTGCAAATTTCCTGAATTCTTTATTTTGCCAATTTTCGTTAGGATCGGTACCAATGAAGATCCCATCGCCGGACATTAGATCGAAATAATTCTCAAAATTTGCCTGCGCTGCCGCCACGTGCCAGTCTTTCAGAACCTTATTAATTTCTGTTTTGAAAACCCTTTGAGCACCTGTGTTGTCTGTTGCTGAGCTTTCTTTTTCTGCTGATGGGTTGTTACAGGAATAAGTGACAATCATTAAAAGGAGAAGGCTTATTTTTTTCATTTTTAGGTTAAGTTTTTTTTTGAGACTCTCTATAGCGTGTCTGTATCGCGATCTTGGGGCATTTCCATGGAATCTATAGGAGCCTCATATTCATCCAGTTCCAGTTCAAATTCCTCCAGAGTTTTTAGAAAGAGTTCGTTGATCTGGATTTTTAAATTATTGAATTCCAAAGCCAGGTCTTCCGCTGTGGCAGCTATTTTTTTTGCCTGTAGTTCCCGCTGTTGTGAAAGTTGTTCCAAGATCTTCGCATCTGTAAGAAGCACGGAAAGTCTTGCTTCCACAGGATTTGACTTTAAAGAATCGGGTAAGGTCTCTTGCAGGTTTTTCATAATCTCTGCGATAGGGCGGGCATTGGAAACAACATCGTTGACGGTATAATCCTTAAAATTTTCAATCTCATTCTGGGCGATAATAAAGGCAAGCCATCCCGAAGTAACTTCACCAGCCTCAGGTAGCAAAGGCACTTGTTGTGCAGTGATCCTGAGTTTTTGGTTAAAAACAGTGGTGTCTGTTTCAGTTTTAGCTGCCTGAGACTTTAGATCTGTGTTTTGGTTGCATCCGGCTACCAAAAGAATTAAAACGATCCAAATTATATTTTTCATCTAAAAACAGATTTTTAATTTGTTGATATTGTGTGTTTTGTTTCTGAAATTTGATCTAATACGCCATTTATAAGGAAATTCGAGTATGTTTTAAAATAACGGAATCGAATAATAAGCTACTGTTCATTTATTTATTAGGCTTTTCCAAGTCTGGTAAATCCTGTTGAGTGCTTTTATCCTTATCTTAAAGAACAAAGTTAAGTAAACCCTTCGACAAAAAAGAGAGTTGAGCGAAGGAGGATATAAAGTTCCTATTTTTACCTCATTCGTATTAACTTCTTTGCTTAAATGGATATCTTTGCGCAACAAAACTGTAAATATGAATTCAAAAAAAATATTGGTCATTGGGGCTGCCGGACAAATAGGAAGTGAGCTCACCATGAAATTACGAGAACTCTTTGGGAATGACAATGTAATAGCCAGTGATATCAAAAACGGAGGGGAGGAGCTGATGAATTCCGGGGCTTTTGAAGTTGCCGATGCCACAGATGAAGCAGGGATTGAGAGTTTGGTTGAAAAACATAAAATTACAGATGTTTATTTAATGGCTGCAATGTTAAGTGCTACTGCTGAAAAATTCCCGATGAAGGCATGGAGTCTCAATATGGATTCTCTATTCAATATTTTAAACCTTGCGAAAGACAAAAAAATAGAAAGGATTTTCTGGCCTTCCAGCATTGCCGTTTTTGGTCCGAGCTCTCCAAAAGAAAATACTCCACAAACTACCCTCATGGAACCCAATACAGTTTACGGAATCAGTAAACAAACCGGGGAACGTTGGTGTGAATATTATTTTAACAAATATGGAGTTGATGTTCGCAGTATTCGATTTCCGGGAATTATAAGTTATAAAACCCTGCCCGGTGGCGGAACTACAGATTATGCTATTGAGATTTTTCACTCTGCCCTAAAAGATGGATCTTATACTTCTTTCTTAAGTGAAAACACCGCTTTGCCGATGATGTTTATGGATGATGCCTTAAAAGCTACAGTGGATATTATGCAGGCTCCATCAGAGAAAATAAAGGTACGTTCATCCTATAATTTATCAGCCATGAGTTTTACCCCAAATGATTTGGCTTCAGAGATCAGGAAGCAACTACCGGAATTTGAAATAGCGTATGAGCCGGATTCCCGTCAACAAATCGCCGATTCCTGGCCGGGTAGTTTAGATGACAGTGAAGCAAGAAAAGACTGGGGCTGGAAACATGAATTTGATATTAAAAAATTGACAAGGACTATGTTGGATGGATTAAAAACCGAGAAGTTGACTTTCTAAAACAATAAAAGCAGCCTGATAAAAAATAAGTGACACCGGAACATAAAAAAACCGTCTAAAATTTAATCTTAGACGGTTTTTTAAGTTTCGAATGTTAATATAAGAATATATTATTCATTGATAACGTGCACCTGAGCTGCCGTTAGTCCTTTTCTTCCTTCTTCTTCAACGTACTCAACTTTGTCGCCTTCGTTTAAAGACTCACCGCTAAGACCTGTAATGTGAACAAAAATGTCTTTTCCTGTTTCGTCGTTGGTAATGAATCCAAATCCTTTAGATTCATTGAAAAATTTAACTGTACCTTCCATTATAATAAAATAAGTAATTAATAAAGCACAAACATACATAATATTTTTTAGCGGAAATAGTTAAAATAAATTTTTTTTAACGGGATTAATTATAATCCACTGGTTATAAATCCTTATCCCGCATTTTATCTAAGTTTTCCTTAGTGAAGGTATAATCTTTTAAATTTTTATCTTTCCAACGCACGTATAAAAATATAGGCATAAGTATAAAGGCGCTGGCCAAAACTGCGATCCCAATAATCCTGTCGCCTAAAATCATATTTTCGTTCATTCTATAATAAAATCCGGTGCCAACGGCAATAAGAATTATTATTGCTAATATTTTGATAATGCTATTCATCTTTAAACGGTTACTTCAATTAATTTCTGCCTGTAAGCGGTTAACAATTTCGATTTAGAAACAAAGCCAACATATTTTTCATGATCAACAACCGGCAGATTCCAGGCATCACTGTCCTGAAATTTTTTCATGATATCCTTTACGCTGTCCCTTTTCATATCTATTATTTCGGGAGCCCGTTGCATGAGTTCCTGAACTTTTATTTTATCATAGAGAT
>JBBRGD010000139.1:0-5740 GCA_038241065.1 Flavobacteriales bacterium | reverse complement strand
TTTTGTAACTGCCAGAGAAGTAACATCTGTAGCAGCGGTGAACTGTTTTGCCTGCTCAAAGGCGTTTTGACCTGTGGAACCATCCAATACCAGAAGAACTTCGTGAGGCGCATTGGGAATTACCTTTTGCATCACCATTTTAACTTTGGTAAGCTCGTTCATTAAATTCACTTTGTTGTGCAACCTGCCCGCAGTATCAATTATCACCACATCAACACCCTGTTTCACAGCACTTTGCACTGCATCAAAAGCAACTGAAGCAGGATCACTTCCCATTTTTTGTTTAACTAAAGGCACTTGTGTCCTGTCTGCCCAAACCTGAAGCTGATCTATTGCGGCCGCCCTGAAGGTATCGCCTGCCCCAAGCAGGACTTTTTTTCCATCCTTTTTAAATTGATGAGCCAGTTTGCCAATAGTGGTTGTTTTTCCAACGCCGTTTACCCCCACAACCATAATTACATAAGGCTTTTGGTCTTTAGGCAAATCAAAACCAGTCGCCTCTCCGGAATTGGTTTCAGAGAGTAGGCCGGCGATTTCTTCCCTTAATATTTCATTGAGTTCTCCTGTTCCTAAATATTTATCCTTTTCAACACGTTCTTCAATGCGCTTTATGATTTTGATGGTGGTTGCCACACCCACATCGCTGCTTATCAAAACTTCTTCCAAATGGTCCAATACCGCTTCATCTACCGTAGATTTGCCGGCAACGGCTTTACTCATTTTTGATAAAAAAGTGTTTTTTGATTTTTCTAATCCCTTGTCCAGGGTTTCTTTTTTTTCTTTGGAAAATATCTTTTTAAATAAACTCATGTTTTGGAAGGTTTTAACTTTCTGAAAAGATGCAGAGCAAAATTATTTATTTCGCATTATTTCAAGTGTAAATATACACAAAAAGAAAAAGCCGTCCCGATGGCTCGGGACGGCTTTGTAAATATTTTGAAATATTTTATTTTTTGCTTAAAAAGTTAGTTACCTGTTCAGGAATCATAATACTTTCAACAAATATATATGCACCTGTTTTAGGTGATCTTACCATTTTAATGGCTTTGGTCAATCTCTTGGATCCTGTCTGTAAAGCTCCTACTGTTTTTTTTGCCATGATTTTTTTATTTAATTTCTTTATGAACCGTCATTTTCTTAAGAATAGGGTTAAATTTCTTTAACTCCAGTCTGTCTGGCGTGTTCTTCTTATTTTTTGTTGAAATATATCTTGAAGTACCCGGTTTTCCGGAAGCTTTATGCTCTGTACACTCTAAGATTACCTGAATTCTACTACCTTTTTTAGCCATATTACTGTGTCTTAATGGTTAGGATTATTTGTTTAAGAATCCTTTCTCTCTTGCATCTTTCATGACAGCAGAGATCCCTTTTTTATTGATATTTTTTAATGCAGAAGCGCTAACTTTTAAAGTTACCCATCTGTCTTCTTCAGGAATATAAAAACGTTTTTTTAATAAATTAATATTAAATTTACGTTTGGTTTTATTCATAGCGTGAGAAACATTGTTTCCTACCATTGCTCTTTTACCCGTAAGCTCACAAACTCTTGACATTGCGTTATTCTTTATTTCGTTATTTCAAAACAGGCTGCAAATTTATGATTATTTTACATAACACCCAACATAATTTTAAATTTATTTACAGGTTTTTAATAGCCTTATCTCAACTCCTGCCACTTCACCCAAATATTCTTTGGTTAAAATCTTATCAGCATAATGTCAGTCGCTAAATGAGTTCCTTTAAAATAATTTTAAAGGCCTCATTAACTGATTTCTCCACTATTTGTTCCCTGCTGCCTTTAAACTCAAATTTTTTGGAAAAGATCCTATCTGGAGTCGCCAAACCTATAAAAACTGTTCCAATCTCCGCATCGCTGTCTCCTTTGGAAGGTCCTGCATTTCCGGTAGTGGAAATGGCATAATCCGATTTAAAGATCTTTTTGGCATTTTCGGCCATTGTTTCGGCAACCTGAGCACTAACCACACTGTTTTTCTCAATAATCCCTACAGGGATCTTTAAAATATCCTCCTTGGAATGCGTGGCATAGGTTACAAGGCCTCCTTTAAAACAGTTAGAAGCACCCGGGATTCTAGTAAATCTTGCAGCAATTTCGCCTCCTGTACAACTTTCGGCAAGGCAAAGAAATTGCTTTTTCGAAATAAGAAGTTTACTTATGCTTACCGAAATATCTTCGTCCTCCTCTAATCCATTTGAAAGTATATCTTCAAGTAAAGGGTACACTTTTTCAAATTCTCCTTCTATAGAAATTTTTAGCAGTTCCTTATCCACGCCTTTTCCGGAAAGCCTCAATCGAACAGTTCCAGAATCGGGCAAATAGGCCAATTTTATAGATTTAGGGAGATTGTTTTCCCAGGCTTCAATACGCTGTGCAAGTGCGCTTTCACCTAATCCGTAGGTGCGAATGGTTTTATGATAAATAAAAGGCCTTTTAAATTCCTTCACGAGTTTGGGAATGATCTCAAGCTCCATCAGGGCTTTCATCTCAAATGGCACCCCGGGAATAGCGATAAAAACGGTTTTATCCTTTTTCATCCATAGCCCGGGAGCAGTGCCATATTTATTGTGTAAAACAATGGCTTTTGAAGGGACCATCGCCTGTTCCCTGTTTAAATCGGAAATTGGGGTGTTTTTAATTTTTTTGAACAGATCCTCAACATTCTGTAATACCTCATCATTTCTGACCAGTATATCATCAAAATACTCACACAGGGCGTGTTTTGTAACATCGTCTTTGGTAGGCCCTAACCCGCCCGTAATAATTACAATATCTGCCCTTTTTGAAGCCTCTTCAAGTGTAGCTAAAATATGGGAATGCTCGTCTTCAATAGAAGTGATCTGATGCACGGAAATACCAATTTTATTTAATTCCTGCGAGATATGAGCAGAATTGGTATCTACTATTTGACCTATTAAAATTTCATCTCCAATCGTAATAATTTCAGCTATCATTACAATTCAAAATCCATTTTTAATTCCTGTTCTGCCAAACCGACTTTGGATGCTATTTTTTCTCCGGCCTCTTTTGCATGAACAGAATCTACCTTGGCTTTGGACCAGGATTCAATAGTCAAGATCTGATCCATGAGTTCCAATCCAAAAAGCTGTAAATTTGGTTTCATTTTATGCGCGAATTGATAAGCCACTGCAGAATTTTCATTTTCAATAGCTTCAGCCATCAATTTTACATCACTTGGGATTTCCTCTAAAAATGTTTCCACAATCACTTTTACAAAATCATCGTCATCGCCGGCCATTTCCCTTACGCTCTCTAAATTGTAGTTTTTGTTCATCATTTTACTTGAATTGAAAAAATTTGTTCTTCTTCTATAAATCCGGTCAATTTATCATTTGTCTCAACTTTGCCAACTCCTTCGGGGGTGCCGGTAAAAATGATATCGCCGATTTTTAAAGTGAAATACTGGGAAATATAGGCAATTATTTCATCTATTTTCCACAACATATCGCCTGTATTTCCCTGTTGTACTAACTCATTGTTTTTTTGCAGACTAAATTTAAGATTATTTAAATCCGGAATGGAATTTTTATCCAACCATTTTTCGCCTATTACGGCAGCTCCGTCAAAACCCTTGGCTTTTTCCCAGGGCAAGCCTTTTTCTTTTAATTTCTGCTGAAGATCCCTGGCTGTAAAATCAATTCCCAAACCGAGTTCGTCATAATATTTGTGGGCAAATTTCTCCTGAATATGTTTTCCAACCTTGTTTATTTTAACCAAAACTTCTACTTCATAATGCACATCTTCAGAAAAATCGGGAATAAAGAAGGCTTGTTTTTTCAGTAAAACTGCTGTGTCCGGTTTTAAGAAAATTACCGGATCGGAAGGCCTTTCATTTTTTAATTCTGAAATATGAGCGCTGTAATTCCTACCGATGCAGATTATTTTCATATTAAGATTCTATTTGTTTTTTATAGGTCATATGTAATTCGCATATATTTATCGGTGTTTGTATCGTGTTTCCGTTATGCTCATTTCATATGTAGATATTTCTATTTATTTAAATTTGGTATTGAGTTTTCTCAACTTAATGGCCGTAAGCACTCTTTTGGTATAAAGCGGAAAATCGGCATTTTGCATCCACCCAAAATATCCCGGTTCATCTTCAAAGACTTTTTCCACCTGTTTTCCCTTGTATTTTCCAAAAGCGAATATTTCCACTTTATTTTTATCATAGCCTATAAAACCGGCAAAATCAGCAAATTTCTTGTGAGAACTGTATTTTGCCAGCCAGGACATATCATTCTCCAGATTTTCATATTTATCCAGCTGCGATTTTAAAACTTCGAAAGTCGCATTTGTATCGGCTTCTGCTGAATGCGCGCCTTCAAGATCCTTTCCGCAGTAAAACTGAAATGCCGCAGAAAGTGTACGCTGTTCCATTTTATGGAAAATGGTTTGTACATCGACAGAAACCACATTTTTCATATCAAAATCAATATTTGCGCGCAGTAATTCTTCCGCCAAGAGCGGAATGTCAAACCTGTTAGAATTATAACCGCCCAGATCACAACCTTTGATCATTTCGTGAACTTGCGTTGCCAATTCTTTAAAAGTGGGTTCATCAGCAACTTTCTCGTTGGAAATCCCATGAATGGCAATTACCTCTTTTGGAATATTCATTTCCGGGTTTACCAGCCAGGTCTTGCTCTCTTTATTTCCGTTAGGAAATACCTTTAAAATTGAAATTTCAACGATCCTGTCTTTAGCGACATTTATTCCTGTGGTTTCCAAATCGAAAAAACAAATGGGTTTTGTGAGTTTTAACTCCATAAATTCAAGCTTATTTTATGTAAAGATAACATTATTTGACAGTTCTATCGGGAAAGGAATTTAAGGATTTTTATAGAATTCAGCCAATTTTTCGACCAGTTAAAAGAACAGAATAATTGAACTTCTCAAAGAATTCAAGCAAAGATAATTATTTGGGTATGTTTTAGCCACGAACCAATCTGCTGGAAAAGGCAGGCTAGTGGCTATATTTTTCAACTTTATTGATTAGAATATCTCAGGTTAATTGAGAATTAATTCCGTATAAAATTCAAAATCATCCGCTAATTGAATTGCTGATTTTTTTTCGAAATTTTAAACAACTCCTTTTCCTTTAATTAAAAAGCCACGAATCCATTGTTTAGAATGAATTCGTGGCTTTAAAATAACTTTAAATATTTTTTTATATATCCCTGTTATTATCGAAAGCCTCAAGGTATTGCGCAACTCTTTGCACAAACTGGCCGCCCAAAGCACCGTTTACAACCCTGTGGTCATAACTGTGCGATAAGAACATTTTGTGGCGAATCCCTATAAAATCGCCTTCTGGGGTTTCAATCACCGCAGGTACCTTTCTAATCGCTCCCAGGGCCAAAATAGCAACCTGTGGTTGGTTGATAATTGGTGTTCCCATTATGCTTCCAAAAGTTCCAACATTGGTCACGGTATAAGTTCCACCCTGAATGTCGTCCGGTTTTAATTTATTAAGTCGGGACCTGTTGGCAAGATCATTTACAGCTTTTGCCATTCCTACCAAATTCAATCTGTCGGCATTTTTAATAACCGGCACTATTAAGTTTCCATCCGGAAGTGCTGCAGCCATTCCTATATTGATATTTTTGCGTTTGATGATCTTATCGCCATCCACCGAAACATTTACCATTGGAAAATCTTTGATGGCTTTTGCGATAGCTTCCATAAAAATGGGTGTGAAAG
>JBBRGD010000138.1:0-5750 GCA_038241065.1 Flavobacteriales bacterium | reverse complement strand
CTGTAATTTTCAAAATCCCGGTTAGCCATAAGTCCCATTGCATGAAGGTTTGGTGCAAAAATATAAGCATCCTCATAAATGGTGCGATCCTGAATAATTTTTTTACCGCTTTCACGAATTTGCAGGATCTGGCGGAAACGGCTGTTCAAAAAATAAATTTGAAGATTAAAAGACCATCGCTCCATTTTATTGTAAAAATCTTCCAGATATGGATTCTCCACAACATCTTCATAGTGAGCTTCCCATTTATAATGTTTTGCTAATAATTTAGTAAGCGTGGTTTTACCCGCACCAATATTTCCTGCAATAGCTACATACATACTTTAATGATTTTTGGCTAGTTATTTTGAGCAAATGAAATTGCTTCAATGCCGATAAAGATACAGGTTTTAAGATAAAAAATCACTGCTGCCTTTTATTTTGGGAATTAAAAAAATACCGAATTAAATATCTTAACATTCCGGGTTAAATGTTCCTAAAGTTATATTTTAGTATCCTGTTATGACTTAAATTTTGTGCTGTTTAGAAATTAATTTATGAAATGAGCATAACGGAAACACGATTCAAACACCGATGAAGATATGCGAATTACCCCTCGATCTATCGGGGGACCTATAAAAAAACATTAAGAATCTACATATGAATAAAATAATTTACCTCTTTAGCTTCCTTCCTATATTGATGGCTTGCAGTAATGATGACCCCGGAGATGTGGTTTTTTCTGCGGATGTTTTAAATGTTCGCGGAACGAGGTATTCCGAAAGCAACAATAGTTTTGAGGATACTTATTCAAATTTTATTGAGGCTTTGAATGCCAACCAGGCTATAAGTGTTATTGCAGAAGTAGATCACGCCGCAAATGCACGTGCTGTGGGAAGAGTTTTGAATCCAACTAAAATTGTATTTTTTGCAAATCCAAATCTGGGTACTCCACTGCTTCAAAAAAACCAGTTGGTCGGTTTGGACCTGCCTCAAAAAGTCCTGTTTTTTGAAAATAATGACGCTTTGGTTTTTGCTATGTACAACTCTGTGCCCTATCTGGATTCGCGATACCTAATTCAGGATACTACAACTTTAGGACAGGTTTCCCGAGCACTGGAAAATTTAACCACTGCTGCCACAAATTCCGAGGTGCAGCGAGCCGCAAATTTAATTGTTGAAATCGGGGAAGGAATTATCACTATTGAAAGCATCCAAAATTTTGAACAAACCTACTCCAGTCTTGAAACCGCCATTTCTTCAGACGAAAATTTTCAAACCTTTGTGCAGTTGGACAATCAGGCCAATGCCTCAAATGTGGGTATGGAGCTAAGACCAACAAAACTTATCATCTTTGGCAATCCTAATTTGGAAACCCCATTAATGCAAAATTCACAAACTATCGGGTTAGATCTGCCTCAAAAAATGTTGGTATGGGAAGATCAGGACGGAATTGTAAAAATTTCCTATAACGATCCTCTTTATTTGCAACAAAGGCATGGAATTTCCGGAAATGATTCCCAGGTTCAACAAATAGCAATAATCTTAGAAAATCTGGCGAAGGCTGCAGCAGGAATCTAAGATAAAAATCAAAAAAAATCAAAATTTAACAAATAATCAAAATATAAGTTAAAATAATTTTATAGTATTGCAGTGTTCAATATAAGAACAAATACTTTTTTAAAAGAAAATGCAAAACAAGGCTAATATATTAAACGTTTTTTCAGAACTTTTTGTTTTGAGGAATGTTAATGTCATTATGCCAAACCTTCCGGTTACTTCTCGCCGCCCGTAGGGGTGCTTCACTATTCTGGAGTTAGGTGTGTCCAACTCCCCCTTTGAGAAAATCATCATTTTTATTATCAATTTAAATTAAAGAAAACATGCAGGTAGTTATTGCCAACAACTCGCATATTCAATATGCACAAATTATTTGTGACACAATTGAAGAATCTGCAAAACAGCGCGGAACCGGAATTGCCAAGCGCACGCCGGAATATATCATCACCAAAATTAAAAATGGGAATGCCATTATTGCCTTAGATGGAGATAAGTTTGCGGGATTTTGCTATATAGAAAATTGGGGACACGGGAAATATGTGGCCAACTCCGGTTTAATTGTTGTTCCCGACTTCAGGGGACAAGGACTGGCAACAGCTATAAAGAATAAAACATTTGAATACAGCAGGGAGAAATTTCCGGAAGCCAAAATCTTTGGGATCACTACCGGGTTGGCGGTCATGAAAATAAATTACGATTTAGGCTACGAACCGGTCACTTTTTCTGAACTTACCGATGACCCTGCGTTTTGGTCAGGCTGTCAAACCTGCAAAAATTATGATATTTTAACCCGTACCGACAGAAAAATGTGCCTTTGCACCGGAATGCTTTATGATCCGGCGGTAAAAGAAAAGGCCAAACCACACAAACACGAATACAGCGGAAAGGTTTTTAAACGACTTAAAAGTATAAAAGAATCCCTTTTCTTAAAAAAAGACAATCAAAAATGAAAAAATTAGTATTAGCCTACAGCGGTGGATTAGACACTTCCTTTTGCACCAAATATTTATCGGCCGAAGAAGGATTTGAAGTCCATGCAGTAAGTGTAAATACCGGCGGATTTACCAAAAAGGAAATTAAAGAAATTGAAGATAAAGCTTTGCTTCTGGGAGCAGCTTCCTATCATTCTATTGACGCAGTAAAGACCTTTTACGATACGGTTGTGAAGTATCTCATCTTTGGAAATGTTTTAAAAAATAATACCTATCCACTTTCCGTGAGTGCCGAAAGAATTGTACAGGCTTTGGAAATCGTTAAATACGCAAAAAAAGTAGGGGCAAAATATATAGCACATGGCAGCACCGGAGCCGGAAACGATCAGGTGCGTTTTGATATGATCTTCCAAGTGCTGGCACCGGAAATTGAAATTGTCACCCCTATTCGGGATAAAAAATTGGCAAGACAAGAAGAAATTGATTATTTAAAAGGTAAAGGTGTCAATCTTGAATGGGCCAAAGCCAAATATTCAGTCAACAAAGGACTCTGGGGAACCAGCGTAGGCGGTGAAGAAACATTAACTTCCCACCTTCCCTTGCCAAATGATGCTTATCCCAGCAAACTCGACAATATGGGAACTCAAAAAGTGAAACTGACTTTTGAAAAAGGAGAATTGGTTGCAATAGATGGCAAAAAGGAAAAGCCTGTCGATAATATTGAAAAACTTGAAGAAATGGCTTCCCAATATGCAATTGGAAGAGATATTCACGTAGGAGATACCATTATTGGGATTAAAGGCAGGGTTGGGTTTGAAGCCGCCGCGCCGCTCGTCATCATCAAAGCCCATCATACCCTAGAGAAACATGTGCTTACCAAATGGCAATTGCACCATAAGGATTATTTGTCAAACTGGTATGGAATGCTGCTTCACGAGGGGAATTATCTGGATGAAGTGATGCGGAATATAGAAGCATTTTTAACAGATTCCCAAAAAAATGTTACGGGAGATGTTTGGGTGAGTTTACATCCGTACAGATTTGCGATTGACGGAATAAAATCCAAGCACGATTTGATGAATGCCGAGTTTGGAACCTATGGTGAAGTCAATAAAGCCTGGACAGCAGATGATGCCAAAGGTTTTATCAAAATTTCATCCAATGCCGCAAAAATTCACCAATCTGTAAATAAAAAATAAAATGATCAAAGTTGGAATTATTGGCGGATCGGGCTACACGGGCGGGGAACTTATCAGGATCTTGCTAAGCCACCAAAAAGCCGAAATAGACTTTGTGTATAGCACCACCAAAGTCGGGAAACCGCTAAGCGATGCACACGAAGATCTTCTGGGAGTCACCAGCCTGAAGTTTTCCGGGGAAATAAATCCCGATGTAGATGTGCTTTTTTTATGCCTGGGACACGGAAATTCAACCTCCTTTTTAAATGAAAATCAATTTTCGGACAAGACAAAGATCATTGATCTAAGCAATGATTTCAGACTTTCAGAAGATTCAAATTTCAACGGAAAAGAATTTGTTTATGGCTTGCCTGAATTATATAAGTCAAAAATTCAAGAGGCGCAATTTATTGCCAATCCAGGTTGTTTTGCCACTGCAATTCAGTTGGCATTATTGCCCCTGGCCGAGGGAAAAAATCTTCAGCATGAGGTGCATATAAACGCCACAACAGGAAGTACCGGAGTAGGCGTGGGATTAAATGACAAAGCGCATTTCAGCTGGAGAAATAACAACATTTCCTGGTATAAACCTTTTATCCATCAGCATTTGGGGGAAATAGGGGAGAGCCTGGAATCCCTTCAGCACAGTAAAACCAATATTTTTCTGCTTCCGCAGCGGGGAAATTTTACCAGAGGAATTTTTTCCACATGTTATACCAGGTTTGACGGAAGTCTGGAAGATGCCAAAAAAATATACAAGTCTTTTTATTCTGAAACTCCTTTTACACAGGTTTCAGAGAACGAGATCCACTTGAAACAAGTGGTAAATACCAATCATTGTCACCTTCATTTACACAAACACGATGATATTTTGTTGATAACAAGCGCTATCGACAATTTACTTAAAGGTGCCAGCGGACAAGCGATACAGAATATGAATTTGATGTTTGGTTTTGAGGAAACTCAAGGGCTGCAATTAAAAGCGAGTTGTTTTTAATTGCAGCTTTTTCTGAAAATTAACGGGAAAAGCAAAATAATAGGAAATATAAATCACGAAATGAGCATAACGCGAATACGATACAAACACCGATGAAGATATGCGAATTGCATATGACCATTAAAAAATAATAAATATCTACATATGAAAATAGCAATTATTGGAACCGGAAATTTAGGAAATGCGATTGCTGAGGGTTTAATTACTACCAATGCAATAACCACCCTTTATCTGACAAAACGAAATACAGATTCCATCACTAAATTTGAAGAGTATAAAGGGGTAAAGGTCACTTCAGATAACAGGTTTGCTGTACAAAATTCTGATATCCTGATCTTCGCGGTTCAGCCGGGTCAGTTTGAAGTTATTTTACACGATATAAAGGATCTTCTTAACGAAAAACATGTTCTGATCTCCACGATTACCGGTTTCACAATTTCAAGAATGGAATCCATTATCGGGATTGATCATTATATTATCAGAAGTATGCCCAATACCGCTATTTCCGTGGGTAAATCCATGACCTGTATTTGCAGTAACGAAAAGGGAAAAAAGCGCATAGATCTCGCAAAAGCCATTTTCAACCGTTTAGGAACCAGCATTTCCATCCCGGAAGAAAAAATGCAGGCTGCAACGGTAATCTGTGCAAGTGGGATCGCTTTCTGGATGCGACTTATTCGCGCTACGACCCAGGGAGCTATTCAATTAGGATTTGATGCTAAAGAAGCACAGGAAATGGCAATGCAAACCTGTTCAGGTGCCGCCAATTTATTAATAGAATCGGGCAACCACCCGGAACAGGAAATTGACAAGGTGACCACCCCCAGAGGTTGTACCATTCAAGGCCTGAACGAAATGGAACACGGGGGACTCAGTTCTTCCCTGATAAAAGGAATTGTAGCTTCTTTTGAAAAGATAAACCAGATATCGAAAACCTAATTGGAGATGAGGTTTTAGATTTCAGGATTCAGACAAAAGAATCAGGAAAAAAGAGAAAAGAGGATAGAACAGAGACAAAAAATATTTGTGCCATCGTGGCTAAAAATAGAAATAAGACAAAAAAAAAGAGGATAGAATAGAGAAAAAGGATATTCTCAAATCACT
>JBBRGD010000137.1:0-5768 GCA_038241065.1 Flavobacteriales bacterium | reverse complement strand
ATACTGAAACTGATTAGGAATTGTAGATCTTAAATAATAGGTTTCATTATTATAATGAATAGCAACCGTTTCTGGAACCATTTCCCCATCAGTTTCAACTTCCAACGTCAAACCAATCCCCTCTTCTATTTTAAATACCTGAGACTGGTTTTAAAATCTACTGCAAGTTTGAAAGGAATTGGCTTGAGTTCTTTTGATTTCTGAGCGATACTTGCCAGCAATAATTCTGATTGTTCCTTGGAATTTTGCAATTGAAGTACGTTGAGCAGTTTGTCGTTAACTTCGGGAAAATGCCTGCCAATAATTTTTGAAGCTTCTGCCTGGTCTATTCCTTTTGATAATTTTAATATCCTGGAGAGAGGAATCAGTATAAATTTAAAAAGTAATCCGGCAGAAACCGCGATAAAGATCCAAAACAGAATACTTCGGTTTTGAGGTGAAAGCCAGAAAAAATATTCGATAAACAAAATAAGAATAAGATACAGCAACCAGAAAGAAAAGAACAAAATAGTGCCTTTCAGCAATTCATTTTTATAAAATTTCCTGATAAATGCAGCTAATTTTTGCTTTATGAAATTGAAATCATCCATTATTTTCCTCCTTCGTGTCCCAATCTTAAAACTACAAATTTCTTTTTATTTAGACTCAATTGGAATACACTTATTTACCTGTATGAAATTTGTTAGCAATAATACTGTTTGTCTAACATCTAAAAAACTGGTAAATGCCTCGGGAATCCTTACCTTTGCAGCTAAAATCAAATATTTATGTCTGCTAAAGTACGCGTTAGATTTGCACCGAGTCCTACCGGCCCATTACACATAGGCGGGGTAAGAACGGCTTTATATAATTATTTATTCGCTAAAAAACATCAGGGCGATTTTATTCTTCGCATTGAAGACACCGATCAAAACCGTTTTGTGGAAGGTGCAGAACCATATATTATAAATTCCCTTAACTGGTGCGGGATTCCCTATGATGAAGGTCCCGGGAAAGAAGGCAAATACGGCCCATATCGCCAAAGTGAACGTGCACATTTGTATAGAGCTTTTGCCGATGAACTCGTTGAAAGTGAAAACGCTTATTTTGCTTTTGACACTTCAGAAGCATTGGAAGAACACCGAAAAGATCATGAAGAAAAAGGAAAAACCTTTATTTACAATTGGCATAACCGCCAGAAACTGGAAAATTCCTTATCCCTTTCTGTTGAAGAAGTTCAAAAAAAATTAAAGGCCGGAGAACCCTATGTAATACGCTTTAAGACTCCGGTTGCCGAAATTTTGAATTTGACCGATGAAATTAGGGGAAATATAATAATAGATACAAGCGTCCTGGATGACAAGGTTCTGTTTAAGAGCGATGGAATGCCAACATATCACCTTGCAAATGTGGTAGACGATCATTTAATGGAGATAACCCACGTGATTAGAGGAGAAGAATGGCTGCCATCTATGGCCCTGCATATTTTGTTGTATAGGGCTTTTAATTGGGAAGCTCCATTATTTGCCCACCTCCCACTTATTTTAAAACCACAGGGCAAGGGGAAATTGAGCAAACGGGATGGTGATAAACTTGGATTCCCGGTATTTCCATTGGCATGGAAAGATCCAAAAACCGGAGAGATTTCCACAGGATACAGGGAAGAAAATTATTTGCCGGAAGCATTGATAAATATGTTGAGTTTGTTGGGTTGGAACCCCGGAAACGAACAGGAATTTTTTAACCTGGAGGAATTGGTTTCGGTTTTTGAGATCACCAGAGTTCATAAATCGGGGGCTAAGTTTGATCCCGAAAAAACAAAATGGTTTCAACAGCACTATTTGCAGTTGCAGCAAGATGAGACCCTGGCATCAAAATTCCTTGAAATTTTAGAAGAAAAAGCAATTTCTTTAGATCTCAATTATACCACAAAGGTTGTAAGTTTACTTAAAGAACGTGCGGTTTTCGTAGATGATCTTTGGGATTTGGGAAGTTATTTCTTTGTTGCCCCAACAGAATTTGATCCGAAAGCCTCGAAAAAAGCCTGGAAAGAAGATTCAAAAGAAATGGTAGAAACCCTGATAAAAATAATTTCGGAGGTAAAACCTTTTGACGTTGAAAATCTTCAGAATGAAGTAAAAGCATGGATCACCAAAAACGAAATAGGATTTGGAAAAGTAATGCAGCCATTCCGCCTTTCACTGGTAGGAGCTATGCAGGGCCCGGATGTGTTTGAAATAGCCGCTTTATTAGGCCGGGAAGAAACCTTAAACCGATTGAATTACGCACTAAAAACGCTTTAACGTCTTTATAAATAAACTACGATTCCCGCAGTTGCAAATCCCATATGTGCTTTGAGATTTGTCGCGCGGGAATCTTTATTTTCCAGCTCTTTCATGTTCAGGCCTTTAAATATGTTATTAACACCGTATTGATATTGAAACCAAAATTTCACATCCCGAATCCCCGCTGAAATATTAGCTGCCAGGTTTAAATTAATTTTGGAAATATCTTCCAGATCTTCAGCCTGTATTTTATAATCTTCAACAAAATAATTTTTATATTGATCTTCTGTGGTCAATTTACTATTGATTTGCAATACCGGGCCCGCCTCTATGCTTAAATATTCCCCAAATATCTTGGTGCCAAGAAATAAATTTAATTGAACTCCCGTAACATTAAAATCAATTTCGGTTGGACTTTGTAATAGGTTTGGTTCATATCCGGTCATCCCGGTTTTAAATTCATAAAAATTCACTCCGTAAATAATCAAAAAATGTTTATAAAAAGAAGCTCTGGTAGTAAGTCCTGCCATATAGCTTGTTTTTTGGGAAGTATTAAAATTATCACTGTTAATTCCCCCATGAGTGATTCCCGCCTGAATCCCCAACCTATTATAATTATCGTTAAACCTCCTTTGAGCATTCATATTTAAAGTGAACACCAATAGCGGGAAAAAAATAAAAATCCTGATACCTTTCATTGCTAATTTTAATTATAAAGGCTAAATGTAGCCCAATTATAAGTATCTTATGCACTTAATTTTATCTGTTCACATATGGCTGCAACAATTTTGATCCCAATTTTAGTAATTTTATTTATAATTGTCATTTTTTCGGGAATATTTACCGTAAAACAGCAAACAGCCGCGGTTGTGGAGCGTTTCGGAAAATTTCTAAGTATCCGCAATTCAGGATTGCATATAAAAATCCCAATATTCGACCAAATTGCGGGACGTATCAATTTAAAAGTTCAGCAGCTGGATGTGTTGGTAGAGACAAAAACCAAGGACGATGTATTTGTTAAACTAAAAATTTCTGTGCAGTTTCAGGTGATAAAATTGAATGTTTATGACGCCTTCTATAAATTAGAAAGTCCAAATGACCAAATCACCTCCTATGTTTTTGATGTAGTTCGGGCTGAAGTGCCAAAAATGAAGCTGGATGACGTTTTTGAAAGGAAGGATGATATTGCCAATGCCGTAAAACGCGAATTAAACCAGGCGATGTCCAATTACGGATACGACATTATTAAAACCCTGGTAACAGATATAGACCCGGATGCACAGGTAAAATCGGCCATGAACAGGATCAATGCTGCAGAAAGGGAAAAAGTTGCCGCAGAATACGTGGCAGAAGCAGAGCGGATTAAAATTGTAGCTAAGGCTCGCGCCGAGGCTGAAAGCAAGCGTTTACAAGGACAGGGGATTGCCGACCAGCGACGAGAAATAGCAAGAGGACTGGAGGAAAGTGTAGACGTGTTAAACAAGGTTGGGATCAATTCTCAGGAAGCTTCAGCATTAATTGTTGTAACACAACATTACGACACTTTACAATCCATTGGAGAACATACAAACAGTAATTTGATCCTGCTCCCAAATTCCCCTCAAGCGGGCAGCGATATGCTCAATAATATGATCGCATCCTTTACCGCTTCCAACCAAATAGGTGAAGCTATGAAAGCGAAGAACGCTCAAACTAAAGGGAATCAAGGCAGAAGAAACGATAAGCCTGCGAAAAATCAGGATAATGAAGAAGAAAATCAATAAAAAAATTGTCGGATATTATGTAATAGAATTACTTTTTCCTGAGATTAAAATCCTTTAAAAAAAGTATTCCCTATACCTAATATCCGACTGTAATGTATTATTTATTAGAAGTAATTACCCGTTTCACTCCAAATATTTTTGATGCAATCTTAAGTTCCAACGCCTTTTTTGCAATAGAACGAACGACACTTCCCAGTAGAGAAATTGGGGACAAATTTTCTTTGGTTTGATTATAATAGAGTTTAATTTCTTCCTTATCAATCTGTGTTTGCAGTTTTAAGATTTTCAGATCCCTGTCTATTTCCTTAAATGAACTATATTCTTTCATTGGCTTAATATTAGTCGTTAAAGAATTTCTTGGAAGATTTTATAAGGATTATCTTTTGAATATATTTCCTTCCAAAAAACCAAATAAATCCGAAAATTATAATATAAAAAGCACTAACAATATAAAATCCAACACTTACATCATTGAAGACTTTTCCTAAACTGAGAGCAATTGCAATAGATAAAAACAGAAGCGCAAATAAGCATACAAAACCAATCAACAAGGTATTAACCAAAAGAATAGCACCTCTAATGATCTTTTTATAAAGATTCAATTTATAATATTCAGAGGTACTGTGAGTGAGCGCCCGAATATTATCCTTTAAATCGCTAATACTATTGTTTAGTTTTTCAAAAGCCATACGCTTAAATTACTATATTACTCCCTTATTGCCGGGAATATTGATTTCCTTATGTTGCAATTTGGCATTTTGTTTTCTAAGATCTTCCAATTTAGATTCCATTGCTGCTAAAATTTCATCTGCTTTATAACTAGCCGAAGACAAGGTTTCATCCAGACGGGTTTCAAAATCTATTTTTGCTTTTTTTGCCTTAGTGGTTAAATTTGAAGTTGCTTCCTCATATTTCCTATTGAATTTTTCCTGGGCTTTCTTAGCGTCTTTGCTCAATTTTTCCCTTGTTACATCACCACTGTTTGGGGCATATAACATTCCGGCAGCTGCTCCAAGAGCGACACCTGTTAACAATGCTAATAATGTACTTCCTGTATTTGCCATAATAATTTTATCTTTTATTAATAATAATTTTCAAATTTAACTTAAACCTTTACTAATAGCTGTTAATAACCGGTTAATATATAAACCTGATCTGCTAAAATACTCTTAAACTTTATAAGAATAAATATTTTTGACACTATTTTACCCAGGAATCCCTTAAATTCACAGTTCGGTTAAAAACGAGATGCTCTTCTGTACTCTCTTTATCTACACAAAAATACCCAATTCGTTGAAATTGGAATTTTTCCGAAACTCCCGCGTATTTTAAACCTGGTTCTACAAAACCGGTAATTACTTTCAGGGAATCCGGATTAATGAATTCCATGTAGCCCTTTTCCTTGTCTGCATCAGGATTTTCAATACTGAATAAACGGTCGTATAACCTAATTTCAGCCTTAATGGCATGAGAAATAGAAACCCAGTGCAAGGTTCCTTTTACTTTTTTTAAAGATTCTTCTGTTCCGCTTCCACTTTTGCTCTTAGGATCGAATGTGCAATGAATCTCTGTAATTTCTCCCTTTTCATCTTTAATCACTTTTTCTCCCTTGATAATATAAGCACTTTTTAATCTTACCTCTTTTCCAAGTGTTAACCTGAAAAATTTCCGATTTGCTTCTTCCTTAAAATCTTCCCTTTCTATGTAAATATTTTTTGAAAATGGTATTTTTCTGGTTCCC
>JBBRGD010000136.1:0-5771 GCA_038241065.1 Flavobacteriales bacterium | reverse complement strand
CCCAACTTTAAGCTATTGTAATAGATAAATTCTTTTTTGTTACCTATTATAAATTCAACACTACCTCCGCCAATATCTGCCATAAGCACTATTTCTTCGCTTAAAGCGATACTATGCCTTATAGCAAGACCAATCATCTCGGCTTCCATCTTTCCTGAAATAGCCCGCACCCTAATTCCTAACTGCTCACCCACTTCTTTAATGAAATCGCCTCCATTTTCTGCTTCACGAATAGCACTGGTGGCATAAGCAAGAATGTTTTCAACATTATGGCTATCGCATAAAAATTTAATCCGCTTAAGCGCTTCCAATCCGCGATCCATAGCCTCGCGACTCAATCTGTCTTCCAGCCCTTTTTCAGCCAGGAAAACCATTTCCTTGAGTTTGTTAACCGTGCGGAAACTGCCATCGGGATAAATATCTACCAGAACGGCGTGAAAAGAATTTGTCCCAAGGTCTATTGCAGCTATTCGTTTGGTAGGTTCAGAATTGATAGTTTTATCGGTCATCTTTCGGATATTTTGAGCTGAATAAAAATCAGTACATTTTGCTATACTTCTAAGTTAGGTAATATTTCCTGAAATCTAAACAGCTATAAAATTACTGAAGAAAAAAGCAATAAAAAACCCCACAGAATCCTGACGTCTATGGGTTTTAAAATATTTTTTCTGCTGAATTAAGCCTGCCCTGTAGGAACAAAATTTAATGGCATAGGCACTTTTTCGTAATCTCTAATCTAGCAGTGTGCTTTTTCAAGACGTTGAATATTATCGTTCAAAGCTTTCAATAAACGCTTAGCGTGCCGGGGTGTTAAAATGATTCTTGATTTCACTTTGCTCTTAGGGCTCCCCTGCATAATATTCACAAAATCTACCACAAATTCTGAAACAGAATGATTGATTATAGCCAAATTGGAATAAGTTCCTTCGGCTACAGTTTCAACCAGTTCTAGATTGATTTGACCATTTTTAGGTTTCTTTTTCTCTTCACCCATAATATTATATTGAATTTTAGTGGTAAGTATTTAAATTCATATCTTTAAATTCAATAAAAACAGTGATAGCATTAATATTTTTAAGGGGCAAAACCTTCCAGAGTTCTCTGATCGGTTCAAAACTGATGAAGATTGCAAAAAATATTTGACCGAGATTAAATGGCAATGGCGAGAAGTGGCAGCCATCCTATGAATGGCAATGTACACGTTGATGAATTTGTTCTGGGTGGACGGGAGAAGGAACAGGTGGGAAAAAAAGGACTTTTCTGCCAGATCCCTGCAATATATTTTTGTCAACCACATCAGTTGTGATGCGAAAATAACAACTGATAAATGGAGAGACTGCAGGCCGATTGCGAAGGTTTAGGATATCACGCAGATTGATAGCAACTGCGGACTGAATTTTAAAACTCTATACACTATGATACATCAAGTAAAGTCTTGGATAAGGACGACCTATTCCTGGGTAGGCGACTTTAATATAAACAGGTATTTAAATGAGTTTTGCTTTAGAATAAACCGCTCAAAGAGCAAGGCAACAATTTTCAACAATCTAATAACCAAAATGGTCATAAAGGATAAAGTATATCACAATCAAATTATGTGTATCTAATTACTGACCTCTATATTATTCAATGAAAAAATCAGCTTTTTATATTTTTATGATCTTAAGCATACTTTCCTGTAAAGATCAGGAAGAACCTTCAACTACAATTGAAAATATTGATAATAAAGAGACAGGGATCAATCTGCAGGAGCCAGAGTTCGATGAAGCACATACTTCCAGAAATTCCCTGGACTGGGAAGGAACATACACGGGAGTGCTTCCCAGTGACGATTGTGAGGGAATAGACACTTCCATAAGTCTTAATAAGGACCAAACATATCTTTTAAAACTGCGTTACTTGGGTACTCCGGAGAAGGAACGTAAGGAATTTATTTCTGAAGGGAAATTCACCTGGGATGAAAATGGCACTAATATAACTCTGGAAGGGGCAAAAGACGGATCCCGAAAATTTAAAGTTGGAGAAAATTTCCTTATGCCTCTAGATAAAAATGCAAAGGAAATTGAAGTAGTACCAGGGAATAATTACAAACTCTTTAAATAGTTTTGCTTCATTTCTTTAAAAAAAATTTATTTCAAAAGTCCCGTTTTTTTGTCAAAACCATAGGGGCAATGCCTGCAGCCGCTTTGGCAACAGGTGCCGCGTTTTAAATGGTATTGTTCCGTAAAGCATCTGTAGCCTTCAGGGGTAAGATAATAATCACCTTCCTCCAGGGGAATATTTTTATTATAACTGCTCATAGTGCAAAAATACAATTTCTTATCTTGTTCTTATGATTGTAGTGGTGAACAAATATATGCTGGCCAAAGGTTTTAAGGGGATAAGCCTGTGGCCTTTTGTGATCCTAAAGCATAAATCGCTGGAAAAAGATCCGGTTTTTATAAATCACGAACGCATACATTTAAGTCAACAAATTGAAATGTTGATACTTCCCTTTTATTTGTGGTATTCCCTTGAATTTCTGCTGCGCTTAGTTCAGTTCAAAAATACATATCTGGCTTATAAAAATATATCTTTTGAGCGGGAAGCTTATGAAAATGAATCTGATCTCAATTATTTCAGAAAAAGGCATTTATGGAACTTTACCAATTATTTGGTTGAAAATAAAAAATCAAAAGTGTGACTGTTCCTGCCAATAAACAAAGGGATTTTTTAATATTTGCAATATGAGCGAAACTGTAAATTTCGGTTTAAAAAATTCTCCAAATGTTTTTGTCAGGAATTTCCAAGCCTCTGGTATTTCTCTTTATATCAAACGGGAAGATCTGTTACATCCTGAGGTTTCCGGGAATAAATTCAGAAAGTTAAAATACAACCTGATAGAGGCGAAAAATCAGAATAAAAATACCCTTCTTACTTTTGGCGGCGCTTTTTCAAATCATATTTCTGCCGTTGCGGCTGCAGGAAAAATACTTGGTTTTAAAACTATCGGTGTGATAAGGGGAGAAGAACTTGGCGAGGACCTCGAAAAAACTTACTCCGAAAATCCAACTTTAAAATTTGCGGCCTCCTGCGGAATGCAGTTCGAATTTGTTTCAAGATCATTTTATCGGGAAAAGCATCTTCCGGAATTTGAAACAAAGCTGAAAGGGAAATTCGGAGATTTTTATTTGCTGCCCGAAGGCGGAACAAATGAGCTGGCGGTGAAGGGTTGTGAGGAAATATTATCCGATTCAGATAAAGAGTTCGATTTTATCTGCTGTTCCGCAGGCACAGGCGGTACGGTTTCGGGGATAATAAAATCGGCAATGGAAACTCAAAAAATATTCGGTTTTTCAGCCTTAAAGGGCGATTTTTTAATTCCGGAAATTTCAAAATACACCTCAAAAGAGAACTGGGAATTAATAACCGAATACCATTTTGGAGGCTACGCAAAGGTTTCGGCGGAATTAATTTTTTTTATCAACGATTTTCAGAAAAAATACCAGATCCCCTTAGATCCCGTTTATACAGGTAAAATGCTTTTTGGAATTTTTGATATGATCGAAAAATCGGTATTTCCTCGAAATTCCCGTATTTTAGCCATTCATACGGGAGGAATCCAGGGAATTTCCGGAATGAACAAATTATTATTAAAGAAAAATTTTCCCCTAATTAATGTTTAGAATGAGATCCAAGCAACTTTTTATTTTGATTTTGACACTTGTTTTGGCTAGTTCCTGCGGAAGTAAAAAAAAGGTGGTTTCCGGAGATAAGGACAGAAAAACGGAGCAAAGATCTGGTAGAAATGAAAACTCCCATGCTGTAGCCCAAAAAGGAAGGCTTCCCGAAAAAAGGTATAAAGATATTGTCGAAGAATATATAGACGGATACGCTGAAATTGCCAAGGAGGAAATGAAACTTTACAATATTCCCGCGAGTATTACGCTAGCCCAGGGAATTTTGGAATCCGGTGCCGGCCAAGGGGAACTTACCCGCAGGGCAAATAATCATTTCGGAATAAAATGTCACGAATGGCAGGGAGATAAAGTCTATCATGACGATGACCGTTCCCAGGAATGTTTCAGAAAATACAAGGATTCTAAATATTCCTATCGCGACCACTCCTTATTTTTATCCGAACGCAAACGTTACGGTGATTTGTTTGAGTTGGATCCGGATGATTATAAAGGTTGGGCAAATGGTTTGAGAGCAGCGGGTTATGCAACCGACAGGAAGTATCCGGCAAAATTGATTGATTTAATTGAACGTTATCAATTAGATAGGTTTGATGCTGAGGTGTTGGGAAAAAAAAGCAGAAATGGACCAGTGATTGAGCAAAATAATTCCATTACTTATATTGTTCAAAAGGGAGATACCTTATACTCCATATCAAAGCGGTTTAATATCCCGGTAGAAATTTTAAAGGAAAACAATAATTTAAACAGCACTAATATTGCTGTTGGGCAGGAATTGAATGTGCAATCTGCACCAGATAAAATTTAAACAATTATGATTTATAAAAGAAGTAGTGAACTTTTTGAAGACGCGCAAAAAGTGATTCCCGGAGGCGTAAATTCTCCTGTAAGGGCATTTAAAGCAGTTGGTGGACATCCAATTTTTATTGAAAGTGCCCAGGGTGCATATTTATATGATTCTGATGGAAATAAATATATAGATTATATCAATTCCTGGGGGCCAATGATTTTGGGACATGCACATAAGCCGGTGGTGGATGCAGTAATTGAAAAGGCTAAAAAAGGAACTTCATTTGGAACTCCTACTGAGATTGAAACTAAGATCGCCGAGCTGGCGGTTAAAATGGTACCGAATATAGATAAGATCCGGTTTGTGAATTCCGGAACCGAGGCTTGTATGAGCGCGGTAAGACTGGCGCGGGGATATACCAATAAGGAAAAAATCATTAAATTTGCAGGATGTTACCACGGGCATAGTGATTCCTTTTTAATCCAGGCCGGGAGTGGAGCCATTACTTTTGGAAGTCCGAACAGTCCGGGAGTTACACATGGAACTGCTAAAGATACCTTACTCGCCAAATACAACGATTTGGAGAGTGTGAAACAATTAATTGAAACCAACAAGAATGAAATTTCCTGTATTATTTTAGAACCTGTTGCCGGAAATATGGGCTGTATTCCACCTCGAGACGGATTTTTGGAAGGCTTGCGCAGCCTTTGCGATCAAAATGACATTCTGCTGATCTTTGATGAGGTCATGACCGGGTTCAGGTTAGCCCCGGGTGGTGTTCAGGAAAGATTGGGCGTAAATGCCGATATTGTTACTTTCGGAAAAGTGATAGGTGGAGGTTTGCCGGTGGGGGCCTTTGCCGCGAGAAGTGAAATCATGGATTATCTGTCTCCAATTGGGCCGGTTTACCAGGCGGGAACCCTGAGCGGAAATCCTCTGGCGATGGCCGCTGGACTAGCAATGTTGAAAGAACTAGATCAAAACAGGCAAATTTTTGAGAGCCTCGATAAAAAAACAGCCTATTTGCATGCAGGGATAGGAAATGCCTTAAAATCCAATAATGTCAAGCATACTATTAACAGGATTGGATCTATGATGTCAGTTCATTTTACAGATCAGCCTGTAATTGATTTTGAATCGGCGGCAACTGGAAACACTAATACCTTTAAAGAATTTTTTCACGGAATGCTGGATCATGGAATTTACATTGCCCCAAGCGCATTTGAAACCTGGTTTATTTCCGAAGCCCTTTCTTATAAAGATTTGGATGACACCATAGCCGCGGTAAACAGCATTGCAAAAAA
>JBBRGD010000135.1:0-5792 GCA_038241065.1 Flavobacteriales bacterium | reverse complement strand
AACCTGAAATTAAAATAGCATTAATTATTATTTAAAACGCTAATATCACATTTACAAATGCACCTATTACCGTAAGAATTATTAATGCAAGAACAAAAATTACAATAATCTTGAAGAAGATATTAAGACCTTCTGTGGTTGAGTTGTAATTGTCGAGGAAAGGACCAAACGTTCTCATAAGTATTTGTTTCTTTATGTTAAATTTATGACCTAAAGTTAAATATATTTAACAAGGCAGCGAAATTTAATCGTCAAAGGGTCAATATATTAGCTGAAATGCATCGGCAGTATTATTTTAAAAGATTCACCCCTAATCTAGGCTGGGACTAATACGAAAAATAGGCTAATTTGTGATTTGGAAACAATTCACCAAAAATAAAAAGAAGTAAGAAACATCGAGTAAATTTAAATTTGCTCTCCTATTTCTTTCAGTTTTTGCACGCTCACCGGTTTACTTAGAAATCCGGCAATCTCCTTAAAAGAGGCTGCCTTCATTTTATCGGCAGTGGCAATGGAGGAAGTCACTATATAGATTTTGGTTTCGTTCTTTAAATTGGGCCTGCAGGAGGAGAGCTGTGTTATAAACTCCCATCCATCCATTAGTGGCATATTAATATCCAGCAAAATGAGATGGGGAAGCGGGAATTCGGGATCTTTAAATTGTTGATAGGCATGCCCTGCATTTCTATAAGCAGTGCTTTTTACAAATATCGCTGCTCTTCTGATAATTTTTTCAATTATAAGCTGATATATATGATCATCATCTATAACACAGATTTCCTTATTCATATGCTGAAATGAAGTTTAAATGTGGTTCCAATACCAACCTGACTTTCAACTGTAACCCTGCCGCCCATGGCGTCCATTTGATTTTTTGTGATAAAAAGTCCCATCCCCCTGGATTTGGGTGAATCGGTAAAGCTTTTATACATCCCAAAAAGCTGTTCCCCGTGCCTGTCCATATCAATGCCAATGCCGTTGTCTGATATCTCCAATACCCAATTCCCATTCTCGCGGGTACCTGAAATCAAAATTTCAGGTGTTCGTTGATGATCGCTGTACCGAAGCGCATTTGATAAAAAATTGAACAAGATACTTTCCATATAGGCGGGATTAAAATTAACCAGCATTTCTCCCGGAATTTCCTGACGAATGATCGCCTTCTTTTTCTGAATCCTAACCTGAAGCAGTTCCAGGGTCATTTTTAAATAGCCAGAAACCAAAAGAGGTTCCACGATAATATCAGTGTTGGTTTGAATAGAAACAACCTCATTCAGATCAAACAAGGTTCGATCTAAGGCAGCCCCAACTTTTGAAAGCAATTGAACATAGGATTCCTTTTCATCTTCAGATTCAGCCAGTTCATATAAGTTTAAAATTGCCTGAATATTACTGGAATGGGAACGTAAATTATGAGAAACTATAAAAGAAAAATTCAGCAATCGTTTGTTTTGATCCATCACCATTTCATAGGACTTATTTAAATTGAGTTCAGATAAACGCTTTTCAGTGACATCTTCCATAAGTGCCACATGTTCTTCTGGCCCCAACCCATTTTCCCGCAAAGTGGAAACCGTCAAATTAACCCAAACAATATCTCCGTTTTTTTTTAATGTTCCGCTTATTGATGGTATATTCCCTGATTTCTCCGGAATTTATCCTTTGCATATTATTATAATCCTCTTGGATATCCTCGGGATGGGTAAGCTGCATATAATCTAACTTGGTCAAATCTTCCGCTGTGTAACCTAACAATTCCTCGTATTTGGCATTGGTTTCCAGAATTTTGCCTGAAATTGAATCCAGCCTGGCAATTCCAATTGCAGCCTGGTCAAAAATGGTCCTGAATTTTAATTCGCTTTGAATCAGCTCTCCTGCCTGCAACTTAAGCAGTGCCTGCAACTTTGCAGGTTGCTCCAGCTCCTTGGAAATTATCCACCCCAACCAGGCTGCCAATATCAATATTAAAAATCCGAAAGGCAATACTAAAAATAAAATTTCACTGGGATTTTTAGAAACTATATAAACCTTCCAGTCTGCGTCCGGCAGGGTAACTGATTTTGAGTAAGACTTATTTAAATTTTTAATTTCCGGAAGGAAGAAAATTTCCTCTCCTGTAAGCACATCTTTCTTAGAAAATTGAAATTGGTATTTACTCCCTGCCAGCTTTTTAATCCCGGATTGCCTCAATAAATTTTCTAATTTTATTATAACGGCAGAAAATCCCCAGAATTCCTTTTTAATAAAAATGGGCAATCTCCCTACAACAGCAATTCCGCCTTGTTTAAGTTCAAAAGGGCCTGCAAAGTACATTTTACGTGTTTCAATTGCTTCATTCGCTTCCCTTTTGAGAGAGTTTTCCTGAAGTATATTGTAGTTGATCACCTCCCGGTTTCCTTCAAGAGGATAAATTTTAGTAATGATCCCGCCCGGCGCCAACTGGACAACATCAATATTTGGATTTCCATCGACAAGTTGGGGGGCAATTTCTTCAAAATTTTTAATATTTCCCTCATCATCGACGAGTAACGCAAGGCTTAGGGCTATTGAATGACTATTTTGAAGAGATTGCTCTACATTATTCTGCACAAGATTAATTATATTGGACATTTCCTGCTGCTCTCTATCATTCAAGATTTGAAAGCGCTGCCAAAGCAAGAAATAACCTAAAAAAACAAAAAATAAAAAGGAGAAAATTCCGGCTAAAACTGACCTGGAAAAGATGTTCCTTACAATATATAATCCGCTTTTGTATTCTTTCATAAAAATTTGGGGAGCTTTTTAAAAGGTGCGGTTTTGCTCAAGTTTTTTAAAATTTTGATCTATTCGAGTTTTAACTAAATAAATAAAAGTTCTAAATCCCTAATTCAAGTCATTGCCTGCTCAAATACAAAGAAAGATAAAACTGAATAACTTCCTTCAGATATTTTAAAATAAAGTTAAAATGATTAGTTATAGTTGGAATACCACCAAACGGTAAAATCATAACATACTCATATCAAAAATATTAGATTTTGTTTTTATATATAAAATGATTTTTGCTAAAAATGGGGCCTATATTTTTAAAAGGAAATAGGCGTAACTATGAAATTTTTGTAGGCAAAAAGACTACAAAAACAACAATAACGCAATTTAGAGGAGATAATTTAATTTAACTTTTTTATGTTTTTATTCTATTTTTCTCAGTTCGTGAGAACTTCATACTCCGAATTTTTAACTTCCTATATTGTTTTTCCTAGTTTTTAAAAAATACTTTGGGTTGACCCCATATTTTTCCTTAAAAATCTTGGAAAAATAACTGCGGTTATTTAAGCCAATAGCGGTCACAATTTCAGAAATATTTTTTTCTGAAGTCATTAGCATTTCCTTGGCGGCTTCCAGTTTTTTATTTTGCATGTATTTATTCACGGTAAGGTTGTATTCGTGCTTAAAGCCTTCCTGAAGTTTGTTTATATTGGTGCCAGCCTCCTTTGCGAGACTTTCTACGGTAAAATTACAATCTAAATTGTTACGAATGCGACTGGCCACATGATCTACCTTCTTAATATCCGATTTTCGCAAAATCCTTGGCCACTTACCCCGGGATTCGTCATCAAGATATTGGGATATTTGAATGACCAGCATTTCATGGGCTTTTCCTTCCAGGAATATAACCCTGAGAAAACCTCTGTATTTTCTGGAAATCATCTCATTCATCAAATCTGCCGATTTAATGCTGTAATGTCCCTGATAGAAAAACGGCTTTTTAGAAACTGTATCTTCAAAAAGTTCCTTTAATCCCGAATCCAGATTCTCAAAATCGTAGTTGGAGTGTTGACTGAATTTACTCCTTAAAATTTCCAGGCTGGACACATGAGTTTGTACATTTGCTTTAAAATGAAGTACGTGCCCGCTATGCCCACTATTGGAGACAATAATATTTTGATAGGTTTCAATATTATGAAAATCTTCACAATCCTGAAATGTATGCCCCACCTGACCTACTGAACAAAAAATAAATTTGAGGGGATGCACCGCATCAGTTAAAAAGCGAATGGATATATCCTGATTAAACTTGCAGTAATAATACATTATCCCAATCCCCGAATCGAAATTTATTCCACGTATAAACCCCCTACCCAGAACTTGTGGAATTTCTATAGACAATACTCCACTTTCATTTTGGATCGGAACATTGAAACTCTCTGATAAATCATTGATATTTTCATTGACAAGTAAAGATCTGACATCAATTCTCATAATTTGAATTCTTTCACTTTTCTTATTCTTAAAAGTATTTTTTTTATTTAGATTAAAATTAACAAAAAGAAATCTTCATTAACAATCACCCAAACCTTCCAAACCAAGTAGTTTCTTTGCTTTTTACTAAAAAACGCTGCAATTTTTAATTTTATATACTATATTAATGAAAATTATTGTATTTATTATCTAAAGCGAATAATTTATTCAAAGATAAATTTTTGTTAAAATTTTACTGAATAAACGTACTTTTTATGTGAAAAACGTTAATAAAAACTAATTGTTTATCAGAAATTACCTTTCCCAATTTAAAGTAAAAATCCCGTACTCCCCACCTTACAATTTAAAAACAGTGTATTATGGAAGTATTATATATCTTTTGGGGTATGGAAGTTATTTTAGTCGTGTCCATGACTGTAATTTTCTATAAAAAAATAAATAAATTCCTTTGAATCAAAAATTTCTGAGGCGTTCCTGCTGCGAACCATTTCTTGTTTTTTTGTCGAAGTATTATAATTTTTATTAGGGAAAATTTTTGTTCCCAAAAATCCTCTTTAATTCTCCGTGAGCAATAAAATGATTTATCCCTTTCACAGTCAACCAAAGAATTTTAAAACCTTTAAAACTCAGTTTTTTTCCCAGAGAATTGTAAGTATCGGTAAGACTTTTCGATTAATACATTAGTTTTACCAACCATAAACTTGAATAAATCCTGATCAGGGTCTTTATTTAATGGAAAATAACACAGGTTTTTTCAGCAGCATTCTTTTATCCGGAAAAGTGATAATTAGTTGGTATTAATTTAGAATATTGCTCTCTTTGTTTTTACAAATATGAATCGACAAACCGCAGTTTTAATTTTCGCAAATTCTTCGCAAGGAGAAAGGAAATTTAAATCCTTTGCTCAAGGTGATGCATTCGTCGAGGAATTAAATGAAAATATCCTCCAAACCGTAAAAAAATCAAAACTCCCCTATTATTTATTCACCGAAAAAGAACAGATTGGTAAATCTTTCGGAGAACGTTTCAGCAATGCCATACAGGTGGTTTTTGAAAAGGGTTTTGATTCTGTTATCACAGTTGGTAATGATACCCCACAATTGAGAAAACATCATATTTTACAGGCTGCAAACGAGATTAACAAAAACAATTGTGTTGTTGGTCCTTCAATAGATGGCGGTTTTTACTTAATGGGATTGTCAAAAAAACAATTTTTCGAAATCTCTTTTTTAGATCTTCCCTGGCAAACAAAATCTTTAGAAAAAACCATTTCACTTCAATTGGCTGCCTCACAAACAGAAGTAATTAAACTCGACACATTATTGGATGTAGATTCCACATCCGATTTGAAAGCATTGTTTAAATTATCTCAGCACATTTCTAAAAAACTTCTTTCCATTCTATCCTCTTTACTAAGCGCAAACCTTTCCATTTCCCTTACATTTCAACTTTTTATTGGCAGGTGGGAAAGAAAAAATTATTACAATAAAGGTTCTCCCAAATTTCTGGCTATTTAACTCATTCTACTCTTGAATGATCTTTCCTACATATTT
>JBBRGD010000134.1:0-5818 GCA_038241065.1 Flavobacteriales bacterium | reverse complement strand
TATCTCAGAACCGGAATGGGTGTTGAATTCCGGTAAAAAATCGGCTACCGGCTGGTCCAGACTTTTTATGAAACCATCATCAATGGCTTTTCCAAGCATAGCTGTTGTAATGGTTTTTGCCATGGAAAAGGAATTGGTTTTGGAATTTTCATCATATCCTTCGGCATATTTCTCATACCAGATACTGTCGTTCTTTATTATTAAAAATGCGACCGTTCCCAAATCTTTATTGGTATTCTGAAGTTTTTCGGTTGGAGTAGCGGTATTGTATTGACTGTGTTTTGGCCAGGGCTGATAATTATTTCCGGCCGCAATTGTACGGTTTTCAAATTCGGGATAATCATCAATGTAAGCTGTGGTGTGACCCGATAAATAGATTACCTGAAAACCCCTAAGAACATAATTGTAATCCAAGATCATTAAAAGTAATATTATAAAAGCAAGGGCTGCCAAAAAAATTCCGGTGATGCGCAGTATTAGTTTCATATAAAGATTCCTATTGCTTTTTAAGGGTAATTACTTGTCCCGATACTTTCGGATGTAATTAGAATAGATGCCTGCTTGTGGCAGCCAGGTTTTTCGAATTTATCAAAATCCCTTTATGCTCATTTCATCTGTATTAAAAATAGGGATTTTTTTCGGATAAAATTGAAACTTGATTTGCAGGGACAGAAAAATTCTAAATATTCTATATTGAATTAATCCGGAATGGAATTTTCGACGGAAAATGAAATTAAAATAATTCAAGTTGAAGCGGTGGATTTTCAAAGTCCAAAAGCCATTTTTTGCGCCATAATCCACCGGCATATCCTGTTAACGAACCATCGCTGCCAATTACCCGATGGCACGGGATTACGATCCATAGCGGGTTTTTACCATTTGCCGCTGCAACTGCCCTGATGGCTTTTACATCTCCCTTATTTTTTGATAATTCCAAATAGGAACAGGTTTGGCCATAGGGAATTTCCTGCAAGGCTTCCCAAACTTTTTTCTGGAATGGAGTTCCTTCCGGATTGAGTTTTAAGCTAAAATCCTTTAATTCCCCCTTAAAATAAGCATCAATTTGTTTAACGGCAGGAATTAAAATTTCCGGAATACTATCGTTTTTTTCCCGTTCTTTATCTACGATCCTAATTTCTGAAATTCCATCTTCATCAGCAGTTATTTCACAGATCCCCAATGGAGTTTTAAGACTGGTCGTCATTTTTAGCAGATTTTGTTTCGGTATCATTTTGCTGAATCAGTCCAAGTTTTTTAGCTCGCTTTTCCCAGTTTTGACGAGCCATAAGTTGCATATCTTCAATGTGATCGCTCTCATCCATGATCTCAAGTCCCAGGAGGGTTTCAATGATATCTTCCATTGTTACCAATCCTATGGTATTTCCATATTGATCGGCTACTATTGAAATATGTGCTTTTCGTTTAATAAAGATCTCGAAAAGCTCTGGAATTGGAGTGTTGGGATCTGTGATGAAAACATCCCTTTTTAAAATGCTTAAAGGTTCCGGGCCTTTTTCATCTATCATTTCCTCAAGAATATCATCCTTAAGTACGAATCCTGTGATATTATTGGGTTTGTCTTTATAAACCGGGATTCTGGAAAATTTTAAATTTTTATGAGCACGGTGAAATTCTTCAATGCTGGTGGATTCATCTTCAATGGTAGCCACAGAAAATGGAGTCATTACATCTTCTGCCTTGACCGATTTAAACACAAGCAGATTTTTGATTACCGTAGTTTCATTTTCTTCAAAAAAACCTTCTTCTTCGGCGGCATCGGTAATTGCCATAAACTCCTCCCTACTCATAGTGCTTACATGCGCCGATTTCCCAATTAGTTTAGTGGTGAGCATCATCAACCACAGGATCCCGGTATATTTCAATGGAAATAATAAGACTTTCAAAGTGATAGCCGTAAATTTTCCAAGGGATTGCCAGTAGGTAGCTCCAATTGTTTTTGGGATTATTTCAGAAAGAATTAGTATTGCCAGGGTCATAACCGCAGATACGATTCCTACTGCATTTCCACCGTCTCCAAAAACTTTCTCCGCCTGTACTCCTACAAGAATTGCTCCCACGGTATGCGCAACCGTGTTTACAGTTAAAATGGCGATGAGAGGTTTATCGATATCCTTTTTGAAATGAGTTAACGTGGTTGCATAGGCTTTCCCTTCCTTCTTTTTAACACGAATAAAGGTAGGAGTGATGCTAAGTAAAACCGCTTCCAGGATAGAACATAAAAATGAAAAGAAAATGGCAAGCGTAGCATAAAGAATAAGTAATTCCATTGTTAGGTTTCATTTTAGGACGCTAAAATAAGGATTCTTTAATAAAATTTTCCTAAAGTATTGGTAAAGCCGTTTAATCTCTCCTTGAGGGTTTAAAGCTCCGACTCTTGCCTGGAAATTTTAAAATATTTAGAGGTAAGTATTTAAATTTAGATCTTTAAAGTCAATAAAACAATTATAAGATGACTATTTTTAAGGGTCAAAACCTTCTAGAGTTCTCTGATCGGTTCAAAACTGATGAAAATTGCAAAGAATATTTGGCTGAGATTAAATGAAAAAGATGGTTTTAAATGCCGTAAATTCTGTCATAAAAAATCTCAAGTCAGGAAAGATTTCTCACGTACTTGCAATATCTGCTCGCACCAAGGTTTGGCTATTGCAAATACGCTTTTCCACAGGCTTATGTTTGGTGTCCACAAGGCTATTTTCATAGTCTTTGCGTGGGCACCAGTATCAAGAGCCTTTCGGGAAGTTACACTGCCTTTGGTTTCGATGTTACCGAAAAAACAGCTCGTTTTTATGCACAAGGTCCGAGAGGCAATGGCGAACAGTGGCGGGCATCATATGGTCGGCAAAATATTCTTTTTATAAAGTTTCTTTTAACCAGCTGAAAAACTCACGTTGCCAAACCAGTGCATTTTGAGGCTTTAATACCCAGTGGTTTTCTTCAGGGAAATAGAGAAGTTTACTATTTATTCCTTTTAATTGTGCAGCTTGAAAAGCGCCTAAGCCTTGTTCAATGGGAACGCGATAGTCTTTTCCACCCTGAACAATCATAATGGGAGTGTCCCATTTGTCAACATAATTTATGGGATTGAATTCATTAAATGATTTCTGTGCTATGGCATTGTCTTTTTCCCAATAAGCGCCGCCCATATCGTAATTCACGAAGAATAATTCCTCTGTGGTTCCATACATAGAACGGGTGTCAAAAACTCCATCGTGGGCAATAAATGTTTTGAAACGTCCGTCGTGATTTCCTGCCAACCAAAACACAGAATAACCGCCGTAACTCGCCCCAATAGCACCTAAACGATTTTTATCTACATAAGATTCTTTTGCTACATCGTCAATAGCATCAAGGTAATCCTGCATTGCGCCGCCACCCCAATCACCACTAATGGCTTCGTTCCATTCCACACCATGGCCAGGCATTCCGCGACGGTTTGGGGCTACAATTATGTAACCCTGTGAAGCCATCAATTGAAAATTCCAACGAGTGGAATAAAATTGGGACAAAGCAGATTGTGGTCCACCCTGCGCATATAGTAAGGTTGGGTATTTTTTGTTTTTGTCAAAGTTTGGAGGCAGGATTACCCAAACTAACATCTTTTTACCATCCTTGGTGGTAACATAACGTTTTTCAACTTGTGGCAAATCCAACTTTGAGTAGAATTCGTTATTTACTTGGGTCAGTTGCTTAAAATTTTTGCTTTTCAAATCAAAAGAAAAAATTTCCGAAGCATGGTTCATATCCGTCCGGGTAACAATCAATTGACCTTTGTTTTCGGCAATTATTCCGGTAACATCAAATTGTCCTTGAGAAAGTTGCTCCACAACGGGCATTTTTTGGGTACTTCCGGGATAGTTCACCTTAAAAATTTGGACGGTTCCATCAACCGGAGCTGTGAAATAAATTTCTTTGCTGTTATTTCCCCAAATAAAAGCATTTACAGTTCCATCCCATTGTCCAGTGAGGTTTTGTTTTACCCCGCTATGCAAAACAACAATGTCATTCTTATCTGCTTCGTAAGCTTCTGTGACCATTTGAAGCCAAGCCAACGAGCCTTCTTTTGAAAATGCTGGTTGTTTGTCATAGCCTTTATTTTCCACGGTAATGTTTTCGGTTTGCTTACTGGCAAGGTCATATTTATAAATGTCGGTATTGGTGCTCATGGCATAATCTGTTCCCGCCAATTTCTTGCTTACGTAATAAATATTTTCGCCTTTCGGCTCCCAGATGTAATCCTCGTCGCCACCAAAAGGAGCTTGCGGTGTATAATAAGGTTGTTTTGGGGTGATGTCGGTTTCAGCACCGGTTTTTACATCTTTATAAAAAACGTGGCTGTAACTTCCGTCGTTCCAAGTGTCCCAGTGGCGGTAGTCCAGAGAAGTATAAACATAGGCATCACTTTTTGGAAGATCATTATAGATATCTTTTCCAGCAACGTCTTTCACTTGAACAGCTTTGTTTATTAAAAGATATTGTCCGCTTGGTGAAAGATTTTTATCGGTCACTTTTGCTTCGTCTTTTGAAATTTCACTGAAATTTCCGCCTGTTATAGGCATTTTGTAATACTTAGAATCAAACTTGTTTTCTTCCACATTTGGAGTGGAAACTTTATAAAACAATTCCTTTCCATCATCTGAAACGCCTATAGAGCTAACTTTTTTCACCTGCCATAAAAGTTCAGGTGTCATTGTTTTTTGTGCATACAAAAAGCCAGCACATAGAAAGGCCAGCAGAAACGTTGTTTTTTTCATTTTAAGTAAATTTTCAAGAAGTGTAAATTTACTTAAAATAGTTAACAGCTAAATTCCTATTATCGACTTCAATATAACATAAAAAGCTGTTGCGGGTTATAACACCAAGCAACAGCTTTCATATATTTAATTATTTAATGTTTTTATGCAGAAAGGTTCATCCTAACAAGATTATCCCATTTCTTTGCAAGAACGAGCTGTACATCGGCATCCATATTTGTCTCGTCATCTTCATCATAAAAAACAATTTCGGTAACTTTTTGCTTCGGATTGTTTTTTATAAATTCCAAACAAACGCGAATTAATGGTTCCTTTCCGGTATGTTTATTCATTTCGGCGTGACTCTTTTTTGAAATTGAGCTTGCATCAATTTTGCTAAGGTCAATTATGTCAAACTCCATTGCATTTTGAGGTTCTACGACAATCAATTTTTTGGATGAAGAATCCAGTCCCAATAAAAGGGAATTTGATAACTCATAATAATCAAGTGTCATTTGGTTTTGAGTGCATAGATCTTTTAATCTTTTTAAACGCCTTTTGTCTTTGGTTGATTGCCTGTAGATCATATAAAGGATAGGGACAACAAACATTAATATTAAAATAACGCCAATAGCGACTGATTTGAATTCCATTTTTTTTGAATTTAAGGTGAATTGAATTTTTTTTATGCTGAAGATTTTCAGATTACTGAAATTTCAAGCATACAACAGCATTGAACTTTGTAAAAAAATCCTGCTGAAATCCCGTTTTTTAAACCAGATTTATTACCAAAAAAAATGAAATGGAAAAATTTGATGTTCCAGGAGATCCCTTCTATCCTGAAGATATGTCCAGGAATTACTGCTCTCTGGAAGGAGGTTTATTATTAAAGATGAAGAATTTTTCCCTAAATCACAGTCTGTATTTCCGGAGTTGTTTTCCGGTTCGATCTGGAAAAGGCTGATGGAAGATATTTCCTTAAAGAATATCGCGGTTGTATTCTGGTTATTCTGTAAATAATCAAAATCCCTGGGATTCAAATTGTGGTAAACTGTCGGGACAGAAAT
>JBBRGD010000133.1:0-5838 GCA_038241065.1 Flavobacteriales bacterium | reverse complement strand
ATACTTCCGCCTTAGAAAAAATAGCCCAAATTCAGGGTGTGAAATTGGACAAGGCCAATTTTTCTTTTATATGTGAAGACCTGAGCAATCTCTCAGATTATGTAAAACAGATTGACACTCAAACCTTTAAAATTTTAAAACGAAGTCTCCCCGGGCCTTATACATTTATACTTCCGGGAAACAGCAATTTACCCAATGTTTTTAAAAAGAAAAAGACTGTGGGGATCAGGGTTCCAAACAACAATATTTGTAGGGCAATTGTAAAGGAACTGGGAAATCCAATTGTATCCACATCAATACGGGATGAGGATGAGGTGATTGAGTACACCACAGATCCTGAACTAATCCTGGAAAAATGGGATAAATTGGTAGATTTGGTGATAGATGGAGGTTATGGTGACAATATCCCTTCTACGGTAATAGATTTAACCGATAGTACTCCTGAAGTTGTAAGGATTGGAAAGGGCAGTATTGATATTATGTAGAATATGATTGATTTAAAAATAAAAAGCCCCGCAATAGCGGGGCTTTAAAAATTATTTTAGAGCTGAATTATTATTTAGCTTCGTCCATACCTTCTTCAATCAAAGAGTAAAATTGATCTAATTTAGGTAAAATCACAATTCTAGTCCTTCTGTTCTTTGCACGACCTTCAGCGGTTTCATTTGTAGCAAGAGGGATATAGTAACTTCTACCTGCTGCAGTCATTCTTTCCGGTGGAACACCAAATTCATTTTGAAGTATTCTTACAACAGAGGTAGCACGTTTAACACTTAAATCCCAGTTGTCTTCAATAATAGCGGTTTTCATGGCTTGATCATCTGTGTGACCTTCAACCATAAATTCTATTTCCGGTCTGTTTTTTACAACAGTTGCAACTTTCCCCAACACTTCTTTAGCACGGGCAGTTACTTTCCATTTTCCACTTTCAAATAACATTTTATCTGAGATAGATACATAAACAACACCTTTTTCAACATTAATCTGGATGTCTTCATCGCTCATATTTCCAAGTACACCCTTAAGACTTGTAACCAATGCAAGGGTTACAGAATCCTTTTTTGTAAGGGCATCTTGCATACGTTGAATTTTCAAGTCTTTTTCTTTGATGCTTTCTAAAGATCTCTCAAGGTTTTCAGACTCTTTCTTTGAAAGTGTTACCAAACCTCCAACATTGTTAAGCAAGGCAGCATTTTGATTGTTAAGAGTATGAATTTGTGTGCCTAATCTCTCTTTCTCGTCTAAACAAGAATTTAATTTAACAGTAGCAGTGTTTAATTGGTCACTGGTTTCTTTTTGTAAGGTTTCCAGCTCAGCATATTTCTTCTGTGAAACACAAGAAGAAAGTAAAAGTGCTGCGGTAGCCGATAATAGCAAAATTTTCTTCATAATTGTAAATTAAGTTTATTTGTTAGAATTGACAAAAATATCAAAAATAGTACCGAAAAACTATTTTTTGTCTAGGAAACCTTATAAATCAGTATATATATTTATTCCCTTCAAATAATGACTCCAAACAATTGAAGTTTTTGTAAAATATCCCGGATTATTCGAACTTTTTTGTCGCTTTTTGAACATTTTGGGAAAATAATGGTAGAAACTCAGGTGAGCTTTAAAAACAGCTGTGAAATGTTCGAATTTTATTTCGAACAAAAACTTAAAAGCGGCCAGGCCATCCAGGATCAATCTCACAAAAATCACTAAAATAATCTTATTCGAAGGTACATTTTTTACCAAATTAAACAAACTGTTTCTGAAGTTGTAAAAGGTCTTTTTTGGGTTCTGGCTGTTTAGGGTAGCTCCGCCAATGTGGTAAACCACAGAGTTGGGAGTGTATTTTATCTGAAATCCAAAATTGTGCAACCGCCAGCAAAGGTCAATTTCTTCCTGATGGGCAAAATAATCTTCATCCAGACCGCCCACTTCATAAAAGCGATTTTTACGGATAGCCAAACAAGCACCACTTGCCCAAAAAATATCGGCTTCAGCGTCATACTGGCCTTCGTCTTTTTCAATACTTTCAAAAATCCGGCCCCGGCAATAAGGATAACCAAACTGATCAATAAAACCTCCGGCTGCCCCTGCGTATTCAAAATGATCCGGTTTTTTAAAGTCTAAAATTTTAGGTTGCACAGCTGCAACCTTAGGCTCGTTCTTAAAGATTGAGATTATCGGTTCAAGCCAGTATGGAGTAACCTGAACATCAGAGTTCAATAAAATAAAAACTTCTTCGTTAAGTTTGGAAAGTGCATCATTATAACCTTTGGAATAGCCCCCGTTTATTTGGTTTTGAATCACTATTACCTGCGGAAAATTTTCTTTTACAAATTGCACCGAGGCATCGGTAGAAGCATTATCGGCTATATAAACAGTTGCTTCAGGGGAATATTTTATTACATCGGGCAAAAACTGTTTTAAGAGTTCAATTCCATTCCAATTCAATATAACGACTCCTATTGTTATCAATTATTTTCTTTTTTAAAAATTATGTCGGAAGATCTTGGGATCAAAAGTAAAAAGAATAATCAGAATCCAGAGTTTACCCATCAAACTTATCAGAAAAATCATGGAATATTATTCCTCCCTTACAAATGGAGGAAGCTCTTTTAAAAACCGGTATTTTTCCTGAACGTAATCCAATTGGCAAAAAAAATGGTCCAGACCGTTGGTGACCATTAAATATTCGGCCTTTAAACTCATATTGTAACGAGCTATTTGATCAAAGGTAGCTTGGGTTATCATAATAGAAGGCGCCTTGCATTCCACAATTAGGTGGATCCCACCCTTGGAATTATATATTACAACATCATAACGTTTAATGAGTTTTCCTAATTTCAATTGCCTTTCTACATTTATTAGGCTCTTGGGAAAGTGTTTCTCACGGATCAAAAATTGAACGGTATGAAATCTCACCCATTCTTCAGGAGTAAGAATTACAAACTTTTTCCTGATTTCATCAAAAGCAGCTATTTTATTTTCGCTATTTTTGAAGCGAAATGAATAGTTGGGAAAATTCAATTTTTGCATAGCCTCAAAATAACGAAATAATAGAGGTTAAACCGAAAATTACTTCAGGAAATAAAAACGGAGGTGCGCAAGTTGATTTCAGAATAAGAGATAGATTTAAAACCTGTTTTTTCAATATCAATTCCCAATAAATTATTAAAAGCCAGGATGGAAGAAGCAATTCAAATAGTTACAGCCATAAAGAAAGGCCAGGTAAAACCCATTTATTTTTTGATGGGTGAGGAGCCTTATTACATCGATAAAATTGCCGATTTTATTGAAAGTAGCTTAATGCCCGAGGAGGAAAAGGGGTTTAATCAAATGGTTTTATATGGGCGGGATACTACTGTTGAGGACATAATAAGCAATGCAAAACGCTATCCTATGATGGCCGAACGCCAGTTGATAATTGTTAAAGAAGCACAAGACCTTTCCCGAACCATCGAAAAATTGGACGCTTATGTCGAAAATTTACAGCCTACAACCACTTTAGTTTTTTGCTATAAATACAAAAAAATAGACAAGCGAAAAAAACTCTATAAAGCGGTTGCCAAAGCGGGGGTGGTTTTTGACAGCAAGCGATTGTACGAAAATCAGATAGCGGGATGGATTCAGAAAACCCTCAAATCCAGGGATTACAGTATTTCTCCCATAGCGGCTCAAATGCTGGTAGAATTTTTGGGTATGGATTTAAGTAAAATCGACAATGAATTGTATAAACTGCAATTAATTGTTCCTAAAGGCAGCCTTATCACCCCGGAATTGATTGAAGAAAATATTGGAATTAGTAAAGATTTTAACAATTTCGAATTTCGAAAAGCAATTGGGATGAGGGACGTTCTAAAGGCACATCGCATTGTGAATTACTTTGCCCAAAACTCAAAAGACAACCCAATGGTTGTTACAGTTTCGCTGCTATTTGGGTATTTTTCCCAGATCCTCCAATATCACGGTCTTACCGATAAATCTAAAGGGAATGTGGCAAAAATGTTAAAAGTTAACCCTTACTTTGTAAATGATTTTGTAGTGGGAGCCGGGAATTACCCTATGAAAAAGGTGAGTCAGATAATCAGCCTTTTGAGGGAAGCAGATATGAAAGGAAAAGGAGTGGGCGCCGCCAATGTGCCGCAGGGGGATTTACTAAAAGAACTGGTAGTAAAAATAATGTATTAAATGGGAAATTTCAATTCATGGGTGAATGCGGCAAGATTGAGGACATTACCATTGTCAATTTCCGGTATCCTGGTTGGGACTGTACTTGCCGCGTATCAGGGTTATTTTAATATTGCTGTTTTTAGCCTAGCCCTTGGAACAACCTTAGGCCTTCAAATTTTATCCAATTTTGCCAACGATTATGGAGATGGAATGAAAGGCACAGATAATGAGGATAGGGTAGGCCCGGCAAGGGCACTGCAAAGCGGTTTGATATCTCCAAAAGGATTGAAGCAAGGAATTGTGGCTACCGCAGCCGCAACGCTTTTTCTGGCAATCCTGCTTATATATACCGCCTTTGGAAGCGAAAATTTTTATTTTGCAATACTCTTTTTTATCCTTGGAGTGACTGCTATTGCAGCTGCTATTAAATACACAGTTGGGAGCAGCGCATACGGATATCGCGGGTTAGGTGATGTGTTTGTATTTATATTTTTTGGTCTTGTAGCCGTTTATGGCTCCTATTTCTTATATACTCAACAACTTAATTGGACAATTTTATTGCCTGCGTGTGCAATAGGTTTTCTAAGTGCAGGAGTTTTAAATTTGAACAATATGCGCGACCGACTTTCGGATGAAATAGCCGGAAAAAACACCCTTGTGGTGAAAATGGGTTATAAAAGGGCCAAAAACTACCATTATTCTTTAATTATAGGTGCTATCTTATGTTTTCTTGTGTTTTCGGTTTTAACCGCCATTGATTTAAATGATTTTATCTATGTTCTGGGCTTTTTCCCACTATTGCTGCATTTAAAGAGAGTTGTACAAAATGAAGATCCCGCGCTTTTAGATCCGGAATTAAAAATTTTGGCGCTTACCACTTTTTTTATCTCTGGTTTATTTGGGTTGGGAATTCTTATATAAAGCTGAAATCTTAAATTTTAACAAAAAAATAAAGCTCATTTTCCCTAAATCCCTTGGCCAATGCTTATTTTTAAGGCATATCGATACTAAAAATTCATCGAAGGACAGATCTCGACCTGTCCCAATAAAAATTTAAAATATGAAAATTACTTTTTACGGACATAGTTCTTTCGGAATTCAAATTGGCGAACTTCATATATTAATAGATCCATTTATCACAGGAAACAAACTTTCAAAAGATAAAATCGACATCAAAGATTTAAAAGCCGATTATATTCTGCTTACCCACGCGCATCAGGATCATGTTCTGGATGCCGAAGCAATTGCGAAAAATACGGGAGCAATAATTGTCAGTAATTTTGAGATCACCAGTCATTATGAAGCCAAAGGCATTGAAATTCACCCTATGAACCACGGGGGAAGCTGGGACTTTGAATTTGGCAGGCTGAAATATGTAAATGCCATCCACTCCAGCTCCATTGCCACCGGGGAATACGGAGGACAACCTGGCGGCTTTGTGATTGAAAGTGAACATAAGAATATTTACATCGCCGGGGATACCGCGTTAACCATGGACATGAAACTGATTCCCGAAAGCACAAACCTTGATCTGGCTATTTTGCCTGTTGGCGATAATTTTACAATGGGAATTGAAGATGCCATCAGGGCAAGTGATTTTGTAGCCTGTGACAAGATAATTGGTTGCCATTTTGATACTTTCGGCTATATTGAAATTGACCACGAAGAAGCGAAACG
>JBBRGD010000132.1:0-5855 GCA_038241065.1 Flavobacteriales bacterium | reverse complement strand
CCCCAATAGCAATTGTCCTTTGCATATTAACTGTATTTTACCTTTCTTAAAATACGCATACTTTCTTTATATGCGCGATATGCTTTTTTATTATGAAGCCTTAAAACTTCTTTTGCACTTTCAAGTTTTTCGATGGCATCCTCAAAATTATTAAAAGAGCAAATTAAATAGGTTTCCGGAAGATTTACAAGGTCCTTTTCTTCTTGTTTATTTAGAGTTAGGCTATTCTTTAATTTTGAAAGCAAAGCATTATTGGCGTTGTAAATATGATGTAAAATTTTTTTATTGAATTGAGGCGGTTCAAACAACAATTTGCTTTCCATCTCGTAGCTCGCGTTATCATGGAATTTAATGGTGACTTCTTCCAGCGGATAATACTGAAATTTATTTTCCAATCCCAGGTGTACATATTCCACAATTTTGAAATAATGGTCGGTAATACTGATGCTTACTTCATCTAATTCAGAATAAAAAAGCTTCACCTGTTCATTGATCAGTTCAATATCCAGCCGCGAATAGTAAATGTCATTTTTAATTTTTTTAATTTTTCCGGCCCAGCAAACCACAAAATACTCCTTGAACACTTTATAAGTGGGATGAAAATCCTTTCGTTTGTTCATAAAATCGAAGACACCATCCAGAGTGAGTTCAATATTGTTTTGAGCGTGGTTTTCTATTGAATCGACTATTTTGGAGTTCACATCCTTTATTTCGATCCCGAATACTTTCGGCATGCTTATACTGCCTTCCCTAATATAAACGGAACCGCCGTAGTATTTCCAGATGTTTTTTCGCAGGGAACAGATCTTTCCGTTATTAGGTCTTATAGTCACCAATCCTACAACTAAATGATCCGGTAAATGCGGAAAAGGGATATTCTCATAAGAAACCAAAGGCGGATTTGAGAGATAGGCGTTTACAAGATTTTGAATCTTGCTGTCGTCAAAAAAATCCACTCCCCGGATGCTATTGTCATCGTCTTCAACTCCTATTACCATATAGGAATTATTGTTGGGATTGGAATTTGCCAAAGCGCAAATGTGTTTTAAAAATTTGGCTTTTCCTTCTTTTTGGCCAATATTGAGCAACCGCTTTTTATCATAAAAGCTGTTTTCGTCATTATGTGCAAGCAGATTTTTGATTAATAGGCGTTTGTTGATCATTTTAAAACTTTTGTCATTCCTGTAAAAGTGGGAATCTTTTTTTTTAATTAATTTTCAAATCTTTAAATTGAAAAATGCAAAGATAATTAATCCTTATTTACAATAGTACTGCTTGCCTGGGCGGTTGGCATTACCGTTAGATCGGCAATATTCACGTGATATGGTCTTGAAACCACAAAAGTTATTATATCGGCAATATCCTCCGGTAAAAGTGGCTGAAATCCTTCATATACTTTTTGGGCACGTTCCTCATCTCCTTTGAACCGCACTTTGCTGAAATCGGTTTTGGTCATTCCTGGATTAACTGCGCCAACTCTAATACCGGCTTTGTTCAAATCTATTCTCATCGCCTGGTTGATGGCGTCCACAGCAAATTTACTGGCACAGTACACATTTCCGTTAGGATAAACTTCTTTTCCTGCAGTAGAGCCAATATTGATAATATGTCCTGATTTACGTTCCACCATTCCGGGAATTATCGCTTTGCTCACATACAACAGGCCTTTTACATTGATATCTATCATAGCATCCCAATCATCTGTATTTCCGTCCTGAATGGAATCTAGGCCATGTGCATTTCCCGCATTGTTGACTAAAATATTGACTTTCCGAAAATCTTTGGGTAAACTTTCAATTTGTTTAAAAACTTCGGTTTTATCGCGAATATCAAAACACAAAGTAGTAACTGAAACTAATTTTGACAATTCCGTTTTAAGCTCGTCGAGGGCGTCCTGCCTTCTTCCGCATAAAATTAAATCAAATTTTTGAGAGGCAAATGCCCGGGCTGTTGCTTTTCCAATTCCGCTGCTGGCTCCTGTTATTAATGCTACTTTTCTCATAAATGTTAAAATTAAATATTAAAAATGATTTGAAGGTATAAAAAGTATTGCAAGTAAGCGACTTATCCCCTATTTAACCTTGTTTAAGACTTGTTAAAAATAGTTAATTGGGAATTTATTTAAAATGAAACATAATATCCGGCGTTTTAAAGTCCAAACTCAAATTAATTTTAAACTTAAATCAAATTAACTATGAATTTAAAGAAACTGAAAATGAAGAAATTTGCAGGCCTTTTGTTGGCTTTAGTTGCGGTACCAATGTTTTTTAGCTGTAGCGATGATGATTCCTCAAGTAATCAAAACGCAAGGGTTAAAATTAGTATGACCGATGCCCCCGGAGATTACAAAGCTGTGTACGTTGATGTAATAGATGTAAAGATCAAAGCCGATGCCGCAGCCGATGAAGAAGGTTGGGTTAGTCTTACCGGAGTTCAAGCAGGAAGATACGATCTATTAAGCTTGACCGGTGGAGTAACTCAATTACTTGCAACTGCCGAAGTTAAACCAGGAATGTTAGGACAGATCAGATTGCTATTAGGAACGGAGAATACAATTGTTCTTAATGGCACAACTGAGGAGATCCCATTAAGCACCCCAAGTGCAGAACAATCGGGATTGAAACTTAAGGTAAATCAAGAACTTGAAGCCGGTATGGAATATGAATATCTGTTGGATTTTGATGTAGATAAGTCTATAGTAAGAGCGGGGGAAAGTGGTCAATATATTTTGAAACCTGTAATCCGTTTGGCAGCTGTTGAAGGATCCGCCACAATTTCAGGAGAAGTACAGCCTTCAGATTTCCAGAGTGTTGTTAAAGTTCAAAATGCCGCTAATATTATTACTGCATACACAGGTCAGGATGGAAAATTCTCTCTTAACGGAGTTCCCGCGGGTACCTACAAGTTTACAGTAACCCCTGAAGTGTCTTCTGGTTACAAAGTATATGAAGTAAACAACGTAGTGGTAACATCAGGTGAGGAAAAAGAAATGGAATCAATCTTTCTTTTAGAAATTGGAAGTGAATAATAAATTCCTGTAATCCTAATAAATATAAAGGCTGCCTAAAAAAGGCAGCCTTTTTTTTGTTTTTTAACCATTTTGGTTCAATAATTGCAAATTAGCATCGTTCCTAATTTATGAATATCTTCACATTTTTAAAATTTAAACCTATGATAGAGAATAATGCTTCAATAGATATTTCAAGCCTTAATGAAAAAATAGAAAGGGAAAGTGCTTTTGTAGACTTGCTTACTGCCGAAATAAATAAGGTGATCATAGGTCAAAAAGATATGGTAGAGCGTTTGTTAATAGGACTTCTTGGGCAGGGACATATCCTGCTTGAAGGTGTTCCTGGATTGGCAAAAACCCTGGCGATAAATACCCTTTCACAAGCAGTTCACGGTAGTTTCAGCAGGATTCAGTTTACCCAAGACCTTTTGCCGGCCGATGTTACGGGTACTATGATCTATAATATGAAACTGAACGATTTCAGTATTAAAAAGGGGCCTATTTTCGCAAATTTCATCCTTGCCGATGAAATAAACAGAGCTCCTGCAAAGGTGCAGTCTGCTTTACTGGAGGCCATGCAGGAACGGCAAGTGACAATTGGTGACGAAACTTTTATTCTGGACCGGCCTTTTCTGGTAATGGCAACCCAAAATCCGGTGGAACAGGAAGGAACTTATCCCTTGCCCGAAGCCCAGGTTGATAGGTTTATGCTAAAAACCGTCATCAAATATCCTAAAATGGCCGAGGAACAACTTATTGTTCGCGCAAATTTAAGAGGAGGTTTTGAGAAGGTAAATCCGGTAGTGAGTTTGGAACAAATCGCCAGAGCACAGGCAGCTGTTCGTGAGGTTTATATGGATGAAAAAATAGAAAAATATATTCTGGATATCGTATTTGCAACCAGAACTCCGGAAAAATATAAGTTGGAAGAATTAAAACCCCTTATCAATTTTGGAGCTTCACCACGGGGAAGTATAAATTTGGCAATGGCGGCAAAATGTTATGCGTTTATTAAAAGAAGGGGATATGTTGTTCCTGAAGATGTCAGGGCAATAGTATTTGATGTATTGCGACACAGGATAGGAATAACTTATGAAGCTGAAGCAGAAAATGTCACTTCCGAAGATATCATCAGCAAAATTATAAATGAAATAGAAGTGCCTTAAGAAAGCCTCCTTAATTCCCTGAAAGGGAACTTTAAAATTATATTTTCAACCAAAAAAATTGACTCTTCTGTTTCCATTGGAAACTTATCAGAAGATGGCTAAAAATGGATACGAAGGAATTACTTAAAAAAGTCCGAAAAATTGAGATCAAAACCAAGCGCCTGAGCAATCACGTGTTTGGGGGAGAGTACCATTCCACATTTAAAGGAAGGGGAATGATCTTTAGCGAGGTCAGAAGTTATCAGTTCGGGGACGATGTGAGGAGTATAGACTGGAATGTAACCGCACGGTATCATGAGCCTTTTGTCAAGGTTTTTGAAGAAGAACGCGAGTTGACCATGATGTTGGTGGTAGATATTTCGGCATCAGAATTATTTGGCACACAAAATCAATTTAAAAAGGAAATTATTACTGAAATTGCTGCCACTCTGGCGTTTTCGGCTTCCCAAAATAACGATAAAATAGGGCTGTTGCTTTTTTCAGACCAGATGGAGTTATTTATTCCGCCTAAAAAAGGCAGATTTCATGTATTGCGTATTATCCGGGAACTTCTGGAATTTGAACCAAAAGGCAAAAAAACCAATCTGGCAGAAGCTTTAAAATATGTAACCAGTATTATTAAAAAGAAGGCCATCATTTTTATATTGTCAGATTTTATTGACGATAATTATCAACAAACTTTAAAGATTATTAGCAATAAACATGATGTTACCGGAATTAGGATATATGACGCGAGGGAGGAAGAGATTCCCAATTTAGGGATGGTACAAATGTCAGACAGGGAAACCGATGAATTGGTAATGGTAAATACTGGGTCAAAATCTGTGAGACTAGCTTATGGCGCCTATTTTAAAGATCGGGAAAATTATTTCAGGGAAAGTTTTTCAAAAAGCGGTGCTGGGATTTTGAGCACAAGGGTTGACGAAAGTTATGTAAAAAAATTGTTGGGATATTTTAAAAGAAGAGGTTAAGAATTAAAAATGACAAAAAAACATTCAACATTTTATAAAATTATTTTTCAACCTGAAGCCTTTGCAGTTATATCCAACTTTGGATGTGAAAAAATAAGTTCCCATAAATCATTCTTATTTTTCCTTTTTGCAATAACTTCATTTTTTGGATTTTCACAGAATCCGGGTATTTCTGCAAGCATAGATTCCGCTCAAATTAAAATTGGCGAACAAATCATTTATAGTATTTCGGTGGAAACTGACTCTACCAATCTTGTGGTTTTTCCGGATGGCCAGGCCTTTAACCCGATGGAAGTTGTGGAATCAATCAAAACCGATACTTCAAGGATTCAAAACAGGTTTAAACTGTTAAAGCAATATGCGCTCACCCAATTCGATTCCGGGAGTTATTCCATTCCACAACAGAAAATACTTATTGACGATACTCCTTTTTTAACCGACTCAATAAAAGTGGAAGTCGCAACGGTAGTAGTTGATACAACCAAACAAAAAAAGTATTCTATTAAACCTGCAATGGAGGTGCCTTCAGCATTTGAAATTCCGAATTGGTGTTGGTGGTTACTTTCGGGCTTAGTTATAATTGGTCTGGGTTATTATTTCTTCAGAAGAAAAAAGAAAAAACAGGAAGCGGAAAAACAATTGCCGCCTTATGAAAGGGCATTGTTTGAATTACAACAGCTGGACAAATCCCAATTACTGGAAAACCGC
>JBBRGD010000131.1:0-5865 GCA_038241065.1 Flavobacteriales bacterium | reverse complement strand
TGAATGAACTGGAAGCTTCCCGTAAAAAGCGATACCTCAAGAGATCGGAAGTTAACGGACAAAAATTTCAGTCGTCCTATACTTATATCACCGACAATAAATTTAAGCCTCTTGCCATCCTGTATTTACCTTATTTACAAGATGACGAAAAGCTCCGGAAAGACCTCAATGAATTTTTATTTAAATTGGGGGAAGTATATCTTTTCATGCTTTTTATAGCCATTACATTGTCTTATTTCCTCTCGAAATATATCATAAAGTCATTAAATATTATTTCCGAAAAGATCATTCAAACCCGGCTTGATAAACGCAATCAAAAAATTGAGATCGAGAATGCTTCCGAAGAGATCTACGCTCTGGTATCGGCATATAATTCTATGATAGACGAGTTGGAGGAAAGCGCCGTGAAACTGGCAACAGGAGAGCGTGAACAGGCCTGGCGCGAGATGGCGAAACAGGTGGCGCACGAGATTAAAAACCCTTTAACCCCAATGCGGTTGAGCGTACAAAGTTTTCAACGAAATTTTGATCCCAATGATCCGGATATTCGCAAAAAAGTGGAAGAATACAGCAATACGCTGATCTATCAGATTGATACCATGAGTACCATCGCTTCTGCCTTTTCAAATTTTGCTAAAATGCCGGCCCAGCAAAATGAAATTTTGAATGTTTCCAAAATTGTAAAATTGGCATTGGATATTTTCAATGAAGATTACATTCTGTTCACTTCAGAAAAAGAAGAGATTTTGGCGAAATTTGACAGGACACAACTTATCCGGGTAGTGACCAATCTCGTTAAGAACGCCACGCAGGCACTTGAGGAAATAGAAAACCCGCGGATCCTGGTTAGGGTGGAAGAGGAAGAAACAGATGTTTGCATTTCGGTTTCCGATAACGGGATAGGAATAACTGAAGAAAATAAGGAAAGGGTGTTTGAGCCTAAATTCACCACCAAATCCAGTGGAATGGGACTTGGTTTGGCAATGGTAAAAAACCTTGTTGAAACCTATGGAGGCAGCATCACTTTTACCTCAAAAAGAAATAAAGGCACTATCTTTACAGTACGATTTCCAAAATAAGCCCAAAATAGGGAGACACAAAGAATCATAATGATTTCACTCCGGATAGCCAACTCGAGGAATCCGCTAAACAAATAATTTATGAATTACGACAATATTTTAACCGAAAATGAAGAAGGAATTTTACAAATTACGGTAAACCGACCTTCAAAACTTAACGCTTTAAACAAAGACACAATCCAGGAATTGCACCTGGCTTTTGAGAATGCCGAATCTGATCCTGATGTTAAGGTGGTCATTCTTACAGGCAGCGGGGAAAAAGCATTTGTGGCGGGGGCCGATATCAGCGAATTTTCTGATTATTCTGCCATAGAAGGAAAACAACTTGCAGCTGAAGGTCAGGCAAAATTATTCGATTATGTCGCCAATTTTCCAAAACCGGTAATTGCAGCAGTAAACGGTTTTGCCCTTGGCGGTGGACTGGAACTCGCGATGGCGGCACATTTCAGGATTGCAAGTGACAACGCCAAAATGGGATTGCCGGAAGTTTCTCTTGGGGTTATTCCAGGTTATGGTGGCACTCAACGTTTGCCTCAACTCGTAGGAAAAGGCCGGGCTATGGAAATGATTATGACTGCCGGAATGATAGATGCCAATGAGGCCCTGCAATACAACTTGGTAAACCACATAACCACTCAGGAAGAACTTCTGGATTTTGCCGGAAAGCTCGCCAATAAGATCATGAGAAATTCATTAGTCGCCATCAGTTCTGCAATTAAAGCGATAAATGCCAATTTTGAAGACGGTGTGAATGGATTTGAGACCGAAATCGAGGAATTTGGGAGATGTTTTGGAACTGCCGATTTTCAGGAAGGAACCACCGCATTCCTAAATAAACGCAAAGCCGAATTTCCAGGGGAATAAGAATCAAGAACCAAGAGAAAAGAATAAAGACAAAAATATTCGTAATTTGTCGCAGATTAGTAGGGACGGCCTTGTGTCAATTTGTGGAGTTTCGTCGGTCCATTTGAAGATCGAAATATCATAATTGCGACGGACAATTGTCTGTCCTGCTATGTTAAAAATATGGAATATTTCCTTTAATATGGAAATATTCCATATTTTTGTACTATGTCAGGTTCAAAAGATTATAAAAAAGGAAGAGGGGCGCAACTGAATGTTGCAAATAAATTTGATGCCAACAGTCACAAATTCCGGGATGAATTTCTCAATTATTGTGCTGCGGAAGGGGAAGAAGCCCAAAAATCAAAAACGGTTTTAATAGAGACTTTCCCTAAAACGATAGTCAATAAAATCACCAGTCCGGATGTAGGAATGGGGTATTCCCTGAATCCTTATCAGGGTTGTGAACACGGATGTGTTTACTGTTATGCAAGAAATACCCATGAATATTGGGGTTACAGTGCCGGTTTGGATTTTGAACAAAAGATCCTGGTTAAGAGGAACGCGGTGGAACTGCTTGAAAAAAGGTTGCAAAGTAAAAATTGGCAGGCAGCTCCCATTGTATTGTCTGGGAATACCGATTGCTACCAGCCAACCGAAAAAAATCTTCAAATCACAAGAGGGCTTTTACAAACCTTTTTAAAATACAAACATCCGGTGGGAATTATTACCAAAAATGCCTTGGTGCAGAGGGATATTGACATCCTAAAAGAACTGGCAGCAGATAATTTGGTACACGTAAATCTCTCTATTACTTCATTAGATGAAGAAATTAGACGAATGATGGAACCACGAACTGCAAGTGTAACAAAACGACTTGAAACCCTAGAAAAACTTTCTTCAGAAAATATTCCGGTAAGCGTGATGATGGCGCCAATTATTCCTGGAATTAACAGCCACGAAATTTTACCTTTGGTAAAAGCGGTTGCCGAAAGAGGCGCTTTGAGCGTGGGATACACCATGGTAAGGTTAAACGGGGCAATTGGCGGAATCTTTACCGACTGGATTAAAAAAACCTTGCCGGACAGGGCTGAAAAAGTTTTACATCAAATTCAGGATTGTCATGCCGGAAATTTGAACGACAGCGAATTTGGAAGAAGAATGAAAGGATCAGGCAATATTGCAGAGGAGGTACATCAACAATTTAAAATAGCCCGAAAAAAATATCTTTCCGGAAGAAGTACTCCTAAATTAAACTGTGACCTTCACGCTCAGTATAAAACCGGGCAAATGAGTTTGTTTTAATTTTTTAAAATTGGTTGAGTTGTCTAAATTAATAAAACATTTAATTTATAAGGCTTTCAATATTACTTCATTTTCTAAAGCTGCTCCTCTTTTAAAATCTGTTAGTTTTTTGATGGTGGTTGTTGAAATTTCGCCTAATGCTTCGTTTGTAAAAAATCCCTGGTGGGATGTGATCAGAACATTGGGGAAACTTATAAGTTTAGTATTCTAACTAACAGAGGTGTTTAAATATCACTGCTTCACTTTGGTTCATTTTGGCAATATGCTTACCTATGAAGTTGCTATATAATATTCCAAAGTATCATTTTCTAGACACCCATAGAATTGATTTTCCTATTTATCTATGCTACCCTGAATAACAAAATTGAAGGAACAGTTGAAATAAAAACCCGTTATTATTGAGTAATTAATTGATGAAAAACTACAAACCAAAAAGCAGATTAGAGGCAGAAGAATATATAAATGGTATTTTAAGAGGTGATAGAGTGATACTATCAAGGGCAATTACTATTATAGAAAGTAATTTGGAAAGCGATAAAAAACTCGCAAAAGAAATTGTTCAAACCATATTGCCACATTCCGGTAATTCTATTAGAATTGGAATAACAGGAGTTCCCGGTGTTGGTAAAAGCACCTTTATTGAAGCTTTTGGAAAACACTTAATTAAGGAAGGATTCAAAGTTGCTATTTTATCTATTGATCCCAGCAGTCAACGTTCTAAAGGAAGTATTTTGGGTGATAAAACCCGAATGGAAGAACTGGCAAATTTAGAAGAAGCTTATATCAGGCCTTCGGCTTCTGGAGATACACTTGGCGGGGTTGCCAATAAAACAGGAGAAACAGTGTTACTTTGTGAAGCTGCCGGTTACGACGTTATTTTGATTGAAACAGTTGGAGTTGGTCAGTCTGAAACTGCTGTCCATGGAATGACTGATTTCTTCCTTCTTTTAATGTTATCCGGTGCCGGAGATGAACTGCAAGGTATTAAAAAGGGAATTATGGAAATGGCCGATATGGTTGTTATTAATAAGGCGGATGGAGATAACATTCGTAAAAGTGAAATAGCGAGATTACAATACCAAAATGCATTGCATATTTTTCCTCAATCAGAATCTGGTTGGAATCCCGTGGTAAGTACAGCTTCGGCAATTAAAAATATTGGAATATCCGATGTTTGGGATGAAATTTCAAAATATAAAGAACTGGTTTTAGAAAATGGTTATTTCAACAAAAATAGAACCCATCAACAAATTCAATGGATGTATAACAATATTAATGAAGAATTGAAACACCTGTTTTATGGTTCAAAGAATATTGCAAATCGACTTTCAATTTTAGAAGAAGAGATTATTTCATCTAAAATATCCCCTGTAAAAGCTTCTCAGCAAATTATCAATGAGTTTAAAAATTCTTTTGAATAAAAAATTAAGGTTAACCTCAAAAAATAAAACATAAAGTAACCCAAAACTATAAAAAAACAGTCTTGGGTTACTTGAATTCAAATAACTATAATTTTATTCTTGATTTAAATACACCTCTAGGATTGTAATTGCAGATTCGGAAATTACAGTGCCAGGGCCAAAAATGGCTGCCACTTTTCTCTCCAATAAAAAGTCGTAATCTTTTGCCGGTATAACGCCACCTGCAAAAACCATAATATCCGGCCTTCCCAATTTATCCAATTCCTCAATTAATTGAGGAATTAACGTTTTATGTCCGGCAGCTAAACTTGAAGCGCCAACAAAGTGAACATCATTTTCAATTGCTTGTTTTGCAACTTCTTTTGGTGTTTGGAACAAAGATCCCATATCAACATCAAAACCTAAATCGGCAAAACTGGAAGCAACTACTTTGGCTCCTCTGTCGTGCCCGTCCTGACCCATTTTAGCAATCATTACACGAGGACGACGCCCTTCGATCTCTGCAAATTTATCAGCTAATTTTTGTGCTTTTGCAAATGTACTATCGTTACTTATTTCTTTACTGTACACTCCACTAATTAAATTCGTATTTGCTTTATGACGACCAAAATGTACTTCTAAAGCATCAGAAATTTCACCTAAGGTGCTAAAATTTTCAGCAGCCTCTACTGCCAATTCCAATAAATTGCCTTTTCCTGTTTCAGCGCATTTAGATAATGCAGCTAAATTTGCATCAACTAAGCCTTGATTTCGGTCAGCTTTCATTTTGTTCAGTCGTTCAATCTGAGAATCTCTCACAGCAGTATTATCCACTTCAAGAATTTCAATATCAGATTTTTCTACTGTTTTGAATTTATTTACACCTACTAAAATATCTTGTCCTGAATCTAATCGGGCTTGTTTTCGAGCTGAGGCTTCTTCTATTCGTATTTTTGGAACTCCGGTTTCAATAGCTTTAGCCATTCCGCCGAGTTCTTCAACTTCTTCAATTAATTTCCAGGCCTTTTTAGCAATTTCTTGTGTAAGGTATTCCACATAGTATGAACCAGCCCAAGGGTCAACTGCCTTAGTGATTTGGGTTTCTTCCTGAATAAAGATCTGTGTGTTACGAGCTATTCTTGCAGAAAAATCTGTTGGCAAAGCAATAGCTTCATCCAATGCATTTGTGTGTAAAGATTGTGTTCCTCCTAAACTGGCAGCCATTGCTTCAACACAAG
>JBBRGD010000130.1:0-5920 GCA_038241065.1 Flavobacteriales bacterium | reverse complement strand
TACATAAACATCATCAAACAAACGGGTATTCACCGCTGCTTCATAGGTTCTTCGGATCACGGTTTTTCCTTTGAGATCCTTCATTAACTTGCCCGGAAACCTTGTGGCTTCATATCTGGCTGGGATCATCGCTATTATTTTAAGTGGTCTATTATTGCTCATATTTGGATAATTATTTCAAAAAATCTTTAGTGTTTATTCGTTTTCAGTAAAAAATTCATCTTTAAATCCTATAAGATATAATTTTTCCTGAGTTCTGGTTACAGCTGTATAAAGCCAGCGCAAATAATCTTTGTCTATTCCGTTTGGCAAATAGGGTTGCTCGATAAAAACAGTGTGCCATTGGCCACCCTGCGATTTATGACAGGTCATAGCATACGAAAATTTGATTTGCAGTGCGTTAAAAAATTTATTGCTTTTAACTTTTAAAAACTTCTTGTATTTAGAGGTTTCATCTTCATAATCCTTCATCACTTCCTGGTAAAGTTTATTTGATTCATCGTAAGTAAGCGATGGGGAATTGCTTTCTAATGTATCCAAAATTACCACGGTTTCAAAAGGTTTCATCTTTGGATAATCTACCATTTGCACCTGGACTTCAGCAAATCGAAAACCATACAATTCTTTGATAGAAAAAATCTCCAGAACTTTAACAATATCTCCATTTGCAATAAATCCCGCTTCAGAAGTAGGCTTCACCCAGAAATAGTTGTTTTTTACCACCATTAGATAATCCCCGGCAGAAATTTCCTCCTCCTGAAATAAAATTCGCGATCTTATTTGCTGGTTATATTGATTGGCCCTTTTATTGGATCGCACAATAATAGTGGTGTCTTCATGTCCCAAGTTATCGTAAGAATCCTGAATGGCATCCAAAATCTCCTGACCGTCAACCAATCGAATCATATCGGCCTTATCAGTAAGCTTAAATTTAAAGGACTCGTAAAATTCTTCCTTCAAAGCTTCCCTAATTCGGGTTGCGTTAAGCAGAATATCACTTTCCTCGCTTTGGCGCACTACCTCGTCCAATTCTATATGAATCACTTCTTTTTGGTAATGATCCATTAATTTTTGTTCCTCCAGCGCAGGACTTATATCCAGTTTTACCGGTGGTAACTGAGCTGTGTCTCCAATTAAAATAAGGAAACATTTATGGCCGGAATACACATATTGTATTAAATCTGGCAAAAGCCCGTTGTTATCAAATAATTTGGAATCCTGGTTTTCATCCGGGATCATTGAAGCTTCGTCCACAATAAAAATACAATTTCTATGCTTGTTTGGTTGCAATACGAACTGCACTCCTGCCCCACTGGTTCTTTTTGGAAAATATATTTTTTTATGAATGGTTTGTGCTTCCTGATTGGAATATAAAGAAATAACCTTTGCAGCACGACCTGTGGGAGCAAGTAAAACCCCACTTCGGTTTACCTTCCATAAGTTCTTTACAAGGGCACTTATGATGGTAGTTTTCCCTGTTCCGGCAAATCCTTTTAATAAAAACAGCGAATTTTCAACCGGATTTACCACAAAAGCAGATAATTGCTGTAAAGCGATATCTTGTTTAAATTTAGCTAAAAACCCTAACTCATTGATTAATAGCTTATAAAATTTTTCGGGACTTAAGGTTTCCATAGATTTATTACAAATATCAAAGATAACAATGGATTTTTAGGGCAGAAACTTTTACGAATAAAAAAAAAATGTAAATTTGCGAGGAACTCTACTAACTTAAAAATTCAAAAGCATGAAACTTGTAATTCAATTACTACTTTGGATTGTAATAATCTTTTTGGGATACCTCGTTTTTAACGCAGTGTACGAACCAATTCAATTTAATAAAGTTAAAGAAAAGCGTTACGCCAAGGTAATTGAGCGACTCGTGGATATTCGTGCTGCACAATTGGCTCATAAAACGGTTACCGGAAAGTTTGAAAAGGACTTTGATAAATTGGTACGTTTTATTGATACTGCCGAATTTGTTTTGATCCAACGACGGGACACTACCTATTTAGATGCCGAATATCGCAAAGCATACGGGGTAGACAGATATAAAGATGATATTGTTATTGACACCTTAGGAACTGCTTCTATTAAAGATTCGTTATTTAAAAATTCCAATCGATATAAAGAAATGATGAATGTGCCTGTTGAAGGAGTCACCGCAAAATTTGAAATGAATGCTGGTACTGTTTTAAAAAATAATGTTAGTTTTCCTGTTTTTGAAGCAAAAGTAAACAAAGGCGTGATCTTATATGATCGGGATAAAGATTTGGTTATGCAGGAAAAACAAGTTGTCTCTGTAGAATCTGTAAACGGTGAATTTATTAAGGTTGGCTCAATGGAAGAAGTTAACACCAATGGTAACTGGCCAAAAGTTTATGGTTCAAACTAAAAAGGAAGATATAAAATTATTAAAGTTGTCCATTCAAGTTCGCTTGGATGGACTTTCTTTTTGTATCCTAAATTGCAGTAACAACGAAATTATTTGGTACAAAAGAGAATCTTTTCCGAAAGAGTACAATCCTGTGAAAATTTTGGAAAAGATTGAAACACTTTATCAAAATGAAAAAGAATTGCAAAGCCATATAGACGAAGTGGTGCTGCTTTTTTCTAACGATTTGTATAGCCTGGTGCCGGAAGCCTATTTTATAGAAGAGGAAGCCTCCAACTATTTAAAATTCAATACCAAAATTTTAAAGACCGATGTGGTGGCACTTGATTCTATTGCAAACAAAGAACTGGTAAACGTATACATTCCCTATGCGAATATCATCAATTATTTTTTTGATAAGTATGGCGAATTCGAATACAAACACAGTATTTCCGTTTTAACTGAAGCAGTTTTAGAGCTTGATTCCGGGTTAGGAATTACGGCTTATTTAAACAATTTTACTGATTATTTTGATTTGGTAGTTGTTAAAAACAACAAACTTTTGCTTTGCAATACCTTCAGTTACGACACAAAAGAAGATTTTATTTATTATTTGCTATTTACTGCAGAGCAACTGGAATTGGATCCATCTCAATTTGATCTCCGATTATTGGGTGACATATCAAAAGAATCTCCATTATATGCAATTGCGTATACCTATATTAAAAATATCCATTTTTTAGACCCTGGTTTTGAGATAAAGCCGGAAAGCAAAAATACCGGGGAATTTCAACGGGAAGCTTTTATTTTATTAAAATCATTAGAATGCGAATAATATCCGGTCAACACAAAGGACGAAGAATAACTGCTCCAAGAAAGCTGCCTGTTCGCCCAACCACTGATATGGCCAAAGAGGCTTTGTTCAATATCTTGAACAACAGGTTACATTTTAATGATTTAGAGGTATTGGATCTTTTCTCCGGAACGGGGAATATTTCATACGAGTTCAGTTCCCGCGGAGCCGGATCAATTACAGCGGTTGACCAGGATCTGGAGTGTGTCAAATTCATTAAAAAAACTGCTGCTGAATTAGATATGGATATAACCGTAATTAAAAGCGATGTTTTTAAATACCTTGAACGGGCGCCAATTAAAACCGATTTAGTTTTTGCAGATCCACCATACGATTTTGATGATACTAAGTTCAAAAATATAGCAGACCTTGTCTTTGAAAAAAATATCCTTAATGAAGATGGAATTTTGATAATTGAACATTCAAAACATACTGATCTTTCAACATTGCAAAACTTTAACGAAGCGAGAAGATATGGAAATTCGGTTTTTAGTTTTTTTAAGCTTAATTTTGAAGAATGAATCCAATTTTGAGAACAATTGAATTAGAATTTACTATTCTGGAATTTTATGAAAATTTCGTGGTTTCCAGGGTTAGAGAAAATTTTGTTCTCAGCAAAAAACAAGTTTTTGATCTTATAGATGCCTGTTCGGGTAATTATGAAAGCAAAAATTTTGTTTATATCTCCAAAAGGATTCATAATTATAATGTAGATCCTACTGTATATTTAAGTTTAAACAAAGTAAAAAACCTGGCCGGGATTGCTGTTGTGAGCGATAAAATTTCCTCTTTAAATATGGCTCAGTTTGAAAAGAACTTTTCCAAAATACCTTTTGAAATTTTTCTGGAGTTGGAGGATGCTATAAATTGGACTCAGAAGATTCTAAAAAATAAAAAAGCAGGCCTGTAATCCGGATTCTGTTCATCTTAAAAGTTCAAGAAATTGATCCCCCGTTCTTTCAAAAATTCCTTATCATTTATCTGAAATTTTTGTTGCCAAAAATTTTTAGCTGCCTACCCTCCGACAACGGGCGAGCTACCCTTAAATGCCGGTATACATGGCATTGCACCGCATAGAGTTTACCTGGTTTCACTACAGCATTACCTGTACATTCTTTCTGTTGCACTTGTCCTGATCTCACGACCGGTGGGCATTACCCACTATGCTGCCCTATGGTGTCCGGACTTTCCTCCAGTTCCCGAATAAAATCCGGGAGCCAGCGATAAGGCGGCCTACTTTTTTGCAAAGATACTGCAGCTTATACAAAATACAAGCATCTACTTTCTAAACAATCCAATTTCTGCAAGAAAAACAAAATCATTTCAAAAATTAGGGATTTAGATTTACATCTTCGGGGTGGTATTTCTATATTTGTTTTTTAAAATCTATACATGGAGCATTTTGTTGTATCGGCACGTAAATACCGCCCCCAAACTTTTAATGACGTAGTGGGCCAAAAGGCAATTACCAATACGCTTTTAAATGCCATAGAGCACAATCACCTGGCACAGGCCTTGCTTTTTACCGGTCCGCGCGGGGTTGGTAAAACAACTTGTGCCCGGATTCTGGCCAAAATGATCAATCAGGACGAATTTCAAAAGCCAGACGAGGATTTTGCTTTCAATATTTTTGAACTGGATGCTGCATCCAACAACTCTGTGGATGATATTCGAAGTTTGAGTGATCAGGTTCGTATCCCTCCACAAGTTGGAAAGTATAAAGTTTATATTATAGATGAGGTGCATATGCTCTCTGCTTCAGCCTTTAATGCTTTTTTAAAGACATTGGAAGAGCCACCAAAACACGCCATTTTTATCCTGGCAACTACAGAAAAGCACAAAATAATCCCAACAATTCTTTCGCGTTGTCAAATATTCGATTTTAAAAGGATTACCGTAGCCGATGCCAAAAATTATTTGGCCTATATAGCAGACCTCGAAGGCGTAAATGCCGAAGACGACGCCTTACACATTATTGCACAAAAAGCCGATGGAGCGATGCGTGACGCGCTTTCTATCTATGATCGTGTGGTGAGTTTCAGCGGTTCAAATTTAACCCGAAAAGCGGTTACCGAAAATTTGAATGTCCTGGATTATGAAACTTATTTGAATGTCACCCAACTTTTACTGGAAAATAATATCCCGGAATTACTGGTCGAATTTAACGATATCTTATCCCAGGGATTTGACGGGCATCATTTTATTGCAGGATTGGCTTCACATTTCCGGGATTTAATGGTGTGTAAAAACCCAAAAACCATCAGCTTGCTAGAGGTGGGTGAAGCAACCAAAATCAAATATTTTGAGCAATCAAAACAAACCGGGATGGAGTTTTTGTTGCAGGGAATTGATATGGCAAACCAATGTGATCTAAAATACAAAGCAAGCCGCAACCAACGATTATTGGTTGAATTATGCCTGATGCAATTAGCCTCCATCACTTTTGATGGAGAAAAAAAAAAGTCTGAGCCGTATATAATCCCGCCGGTTCATTTTAAAAATACAGTGCCGGCAGAGATCAAGCATTCTGCTGAAGAATAAACAGAGATTCAGGAAGCTGAATCTTCAACAGAAAGTTCTGCACCCAGTGCCGAAATTCAAAATTCGGATTCAATAAATTCTGAAAATATAAAGGAAGATTTAACTCTTTCAGAAACAACAACGCACCCGGAGGAAACAATTTCAGAAATATC
>JBBRGD010000129.1:0-6010 GCA_038241065.1 Flavobacteriales bacterium | reverse complement strand
AACACAGTTTTTCCAACTTTTTACAATTCACTTTTATAAAGGCAAAAATTAGCCTGAAAAAATTATTAAATATTTTTAAATGAATAAATTCTTCAACCTATTTGACTTTTCACAAAAAGTGAATTATAAGACTGAGATCCTCTCTGGTTTGACTGTGGCATTAGCATTAATTCCTGAAGCCGTGGCATTTGCACTTATTGCAGGACTTTCTCCGTTAACCGGGTTGTATGCCGCTTTTGTAATGGGTTTAGTTACTGCTGTGTTTGGTGGCCGTCCGGGAATGATCTCGGGTGCTACGGGAGCTGTTGCGGTTGTTATTGTTGCATTGTCCATCTCTCATGGGCCTGAGTATATTTTTGCGACTGTAATTTTAGCCGGAATTTTACAAATACTTGCGGGAATATTGCGATTAGGAAAATTGATTCGAATGGTACCACAATCGGTGATCTTCGGATTTGTAAACGGATTGGCGATCATCATTTTTATGTCGCAACTGGATCAGTTTAAATCAGTAAACGAAGCAGGCGAACTGGTATGGATGACTGGAGAATCGCTTTACATTTTAATAGGTTTGGTATTGACAACTATGCTTATTATTTGGAGCCTGCCAAAACTCACCAAGGCAATCCCCGCTCCTTTAGTAGCGATATTAGTGATTTTCGGGATTGTGATATTCTTTGCAATAGACACCAAAACGGTGGGTGATATTGCATCCATTAACGGTGGTTTTCCTCCATTTCATATACCAATGGTTCCGTTCACTTGGGAATCTATAGCCCTTATTTTTCCTTATGCCGCTATTATGGCTGGAGTTGGGCTTATTGAAAGCTTACTGACATTAAATATTATAGATGAAATTACTGAAACCCGCGGTCGAGGAAATAAAGAATGTGTTGCCCAGGGAACTGCCAATATATTATCCGGGTTTTTCTCAGGGATGGGCGGTTGCGCCATGTTGGGTCAAAGTTTGATCAATGTTTCTTCCGGAGCACGGGCAAGATTATCCGGGATTGTAGCTGCAGTAAGCTTATTGATCTTTATAATGTTCGGTGCCGACTTAATTGAAAAACTCCCTATGGCAGCTCTTACAGGACTAATGATCATGGTTGCTCTTGGAACCTTTGAATGGGCTTCCTTGCGTACCTTTAAGAGAATGCCGAAATCGGATGTACTGGTGATGGTTTTAGTGACTTTAGTTACCGTTGTATTACACAACCTTGCTTTAGCCGTTTTAGTTGGTGTAATTATTTCTGCTTTGGTATTTGCCTGGGACAATGCCAAAATGATTAGAGCAAGAAAAAGTGTTGATGCAGAAGGGGTTAAACACTACGAGATATACGGACCGCTTTTCTTTGGGTCTGTACATGCTTTCAATGAAAAATTTGATATTTTAAACGATCCTGAAGAAGTGATCATAGATTTTTCTGAAAGCAGAATAGTAGATATGTCCGGAATTGAAGCGGTTAATAAACTTACAGAACGATATCTTAAACAGGGAAAAAAACTGCATTTAAAGTATTTAAGCAGTGATTGCCGGGTATTATTGAAAAATGCCGACTCAATTATAGACGTAAATATTCTGGAAGATCCCACCTATAAAGTTGCGGTAAATAGGTTTTAAAATCCTTAAATTTGTAATATCAAAGCAGAATCGAAAGCTATGCCACTTACAATTAAAGGAGATCAGGAATTTGAAGAAATAAATTCTGTTGAGTATAAAACCCAGCGAATTAATCTCAATGAAAATATTTATGGCTGCTTCGACGAAGTAGGCGCCGGGCAGGAAACGGTCCGAAACTTTTTCAGGACAGTTAATCCCTCCGGTACCATTGCAAAAACAATTAGCGCCTATGACAAGGATTATAGCGATGCAATCTATGGTTTGGAGCCGGACGGAAGATATGTGACCTTGTCTCGTTTAAAAAGCATGCTTTCTCTTGAAACAAGACTTATTGAAGAGCGTATTTCCAGGGAGAAACATCCCGACAAAATGTTCTTTAGCTATGCCAATACGGTTGCAACTATAGATTTTGCCAAAAAATACAAAGGTCACGGATGGTTGGGAATCAGATTTCAATCCAATCCAAATGAAGAATACAGTGAAATTATTCTCCACATCCAGTTTCGCGAGAATTCCGCTATCCATCAACAAATAACTCTGGGCATCCTGGGCGTGAATTTAATTTATGGCGCCTATTATCATTATGACGATTCCAAAATACTTCTTAAGCAACTCTACGATAATATAAGTCTGGATAAAGTTGAAATTGACACTATAAATTTTAATGGGCCACTATTTAAAAATGTAGATAACCGTTTGATGAGCTTGCAACTGGTTAAAAATGGAATGACCGAAGCCATTATGTTTGGATCCGAAGGCAACAATATTCTTCCGGCCAGCTTGCTTTATAAAAAAAATATTTTAACTCTACGCGGAAGTTTCAGGCCTGTGACCAAGGTGAATATAAGCATGTATGAAAAATCACTCAAGTTATTTTTAAACGAAAATAAAGTAGACAAGGATAATACAGTAGTCATCTTTGAAATCACCCTCTCAAATTTAAAATCCGAAGGGGAAATAGATGAAAAGGATTTCATGGCCCGTGCAGATTTATTGTGTTCATTAGGGCAAACGGTCATGATCTCAAATTTCCAGGAATATTATAAGTTAGTTGAATATTTTTCACAGCATACAAAAGAAAGAATGGGCCTGACCATGGGAATCAAATCCCTGATAGACATTTTTGACGAAAAATATTACCGCCATTTAAGCGGTGGAATATTGGAAGCCTTTGGGAAGCTGTTCTTTAAACATCTCAAAATTTATTTATATCCCAGTAAGGATCCTGAAACCGGAAAGATAACCACCAGCGAAAATTTGGAATTACATCCCAGAATGAAAGAATTATACAAATTCTTTAAGAAAAATGGTCGGGTGGTTGACATACTCGATTATGAACCTGAAATTATAGACATTCATTCCAAAAAAGTACTTCAAATGATAGTTGATGGAGAATCGGGATGGGAAAATATGTTGCCCGAAACTGCTACTGCGATAATTAAGGAAAAAAAATTATTCAGGTAATAAACTAAATTTTTCATAAACCCTGTTTTAGAAAATTGTAAAAAATTTCTTTCTTTAACAGCAAACACCTGCAATCACATTAGTGCTTCTGCCATATAGTTCCATACTTATTTCCCTTTCAATTCCATAATTATACGATTGATTTACCCGCACTTTCATTTTTAGAAATCATTCTTTTTCTTAGTGTTTTCAGCATTCTTTGGAAATCTACCCCAAAATTTTCCGGTGATTTATTCATTTGTAACATTTATATTTTCCAAAAAATTCTGCGCCCGGAATTTAAAAATTCTTTAGGTTCTAGTTTAAAATAGCTATTATGCTCTAAAACTCAAATTTTCTAGGTCTTGATCTTCCTAGAACCCCAGAGTTTTCAGGAATTAGCGAAAATATCAACGCAGTATCAAACTAGAGTCTATTTATCCTAAATTTTTATCAGCTAAAAAAGGGGGTAAATCACCTATTTGAAAATATTTAAGGGACAGTTATTTTTCAGGATGCAAAAATCAGTCGATACCCGGATTAGTTGATTTTTGACTATTAAAACTGACCTCAATATGAAACCAGAATTCAATTCCCGAAAATCAATATTTTTATCTGTAAGCCTCATTTCCATTGTTCTGCTTTTAATTAGCTGTAAGGAAAAGAAATATGAACTGGTTCCGGAATTAAAAGAGTTAACTGAACAAGATTATATAAATCGCGGGGAATATCTCGTAAATAGTATTGGCTGCCAGGATTGCCATTCTCCTAAAACAATGGGAGAAAGAGGCCCTGAAGCCATTAAAGAACTGATGTTTTCCGGATATCCTTCCGAAAGGGTTCTTCCTGAAATTTCTAATGTGGAACTGCCAAAGGGCTGGATACAGATGAATGAGGATTTTACCGCATTTGCAGGTCCGTGGGGTGTTTCCTTTGCTTCAAATTTAACACCAGACGATACTGGTATCGGAAGTTGGAATTTAGAACAATTTAAAATTGCACTTAAAAAAGGAAAATTTAAAGGGTTGGAAAACGGAAGGGATCTTTTACCTCCAATGCCCTGGCAGAATTTCGCCAAATTAACAGACGAGGACTTAAAAGCTATTTTTTATTATTTAAAAAGCACTAAACCCGTGAATAATGTGGTGCCCGCCCCAATCCCACCTTCAAATTTAACAGCAAGCGTCCATAAACCTTAAAAATATTTGATTTAATTAGCTAGATCTCTGGGGAAAGGAAATTATTTTTTTAATGTCTAAAAGTGTATTCCCTTCGAAATTGACCAATACCAAAAACTGAGAATCCTGAGGTATTATCTCACTAATTTTAAAAGTGTTCAGTCGGCCGAATAAAAATACACCTTCAGCAACTTCTAACCGATTGTCTAATTTTTCATTCATTGTTTGAAGGTGTTTTTCAATTTCAGGTCTCAAATTGAATTTCATTTTATTTTTTATTTTTCCGTGCATAAAAGAATTAGCAATCGTTTCCAGAGATTTGTTTAATAACCAGTTTTTGGTAATCCCCTCCAACTTGAACTTATTTACACTCAACAGCTGTTCTTCCTTGTCAAAATCAAGTGTTAAATGCAAAAGGATTTTTCCTTCCTTATTTCTGAATAAAGTAGTCAGGATTTTAAATTTCAGTTCTAATTCCAGATCGTAAGCTTCATCCTGGCTTTTTTCCAGGGACAGATTGAGGATTTCGGCATACCTGGATACCTTCCCATCTTCGGCTTCAGAAGAAATGGTCTCACCTGTCATTTTTTCTTGCAGGTAAGTCTCAATAACGGTATAGGCTATACTTATTGGTAACCTGATAAAATTCAGGCCTTGCGAAAGATCTTCAGCTTTTTCCATCTTATTTTGGTTTTTGAAAGCAATTATAATTCAAGTACTGCCGGTGTTCCACTATCGTAGAACATTTATGAATTCTAAATTAAGTTTTTTTATTATAAATATGAAAATAATTTTAAGGTAGAATTCTTACTGTCTGTCCCTTAGAAGTTGACCAATACCCACATTAAAATCCTGGCTATAAGTAAGCTATTCAGGAAATTTTAAAGTGAAAGATGCAAGCGCACAGGATTCTCAAGTAATTGATAATCTGCCTGATGAAGATGATAATGGGAGAGATTTTATGCCGATAGTGCTTACACTGGACAAAACAGGAAAAACATTGAGAGACAAAGCGGAGACTGAAAACAGAAAACCTCTAAACCAGTACTTCGCTGATCTTTACCTGCAAAACACAACCGAGATTTTGTAAAATAAGCCTCATTGATTTTTTACCGACATCCTGGATGACGGCTCTCTGATCTTTAAAAGCTCCGTTGTAAATGGTGATTCTGTCTCCCGCCTTTAATGCTTCGATCTTAACTTCTTCTATACCATCACACTCAAGCCACTGCCGGATCACCTTAATTTCTTCATCTTTAACAACAGCCCGTTCACCCAGCCAGAAAAGATAAGATACCACTCCGGGAGCATCAAAAACAAGATTGCGGTTTTTCTCTTCCATCCTCACAAAAACATAGGACTTGAACAAAGGGACTATCACCTTCTTTTTGCGGTCACTCCACTGGTGGAGTTCTGTAATTACAGGACAATAAACCTCAAACCCCAAGTCGTGGAGACGACCCGCCGTTTTTATTTCGGTCCTTGATTTTGTATATAAAACGTACCACTGCATAAACAATATTTAAGGTTTTGTTTAAAACATTTAAAGATTTTCCTAAATATTCATCGCAGTAGGGTTTTGAAAAAAAGATATAGGTTTTGTTGCTATTCAGGAATCTCAAAATTACGATGTTTATCATAAGTTTTGCTTCGTTTTTAACAGAAATTATTTAACAATTGTTTAACTATTGTTTAATAACTTCTGCCAAAAATAAGGCAGAACTTATAATAAATATTGTAATCTTGATTGCTAAAGAGCAACAAAACC
>JBBRGD010000128.1:0-6029 GCA_038241065.1 Flavobacteriales bacterium | reverse complement strand
ATTTTATTTATAATTCTTGGTAGTATTCAAGTGTCCCCGAAGTTTTTTCAAATGTCGAAATGGTTTTGCTCTTGAATATTTTCTACAGCAGTTTCTCCTGTTTCATTATTTCAAACCTTGACCAGGAAAATAGGCGCAAATTATTCAATTGCAATTTTTTCTTATAAGTTGATTTCAGATTTAATTGAATTCAATTTTTATTGTGGTTATATTTTGATCAAACCTTACCGGGATATGGAGCTTTTCCTGATGCAAAAAGTTTTTATTGGTATATTTTATTCCGTTTACCCAAACATATCCCATAGGTTTTTTAAGATTTTCAACAATAATTTCTACAAGTCTTACTGTATTTGTTGAATTCTCCCCTTCTTCTTTCTTGATCTTTAGTTTTAAGGAATCCCCGGAAAAACTGCTTTCGAATTTAATTATCTCATACTGTCCATTCTCAAATGAATGAGGGGTTTTCCCATTATCTTGATATAAATAGGAATTGCTTTCCTTAATTTCTTCATCAAAATAATAATGAACTTCAAGGATCTCACCTGAATAATCTGCAGTGGTTTGCATTGGTTTTGCCATAGGAATAAAAGCTCCGCCTCTTACATAAGTGGGAATATGATCTTGCCTGACGGAAATACTATCACGCGTGCCACCCTTATATTTTTTGCCTGAATAAAAGTCGAACCAGTTGCCGGTTCCGGGGAAATAGACTTCCTTTTTATTTATTGAATCTTGCATTATTGGGGAAAGCAAAAAGTCATTTCCCCATAAATAAGTATCTGCAACTTCATAAATCTCAAGATTTTCAGGCTCCTCGAAAAATAAGGGTCTCATTAATGGAACACCCGTTTGGTTGTTCTCAAAAGCCAGCGTATAATTATAAGGCAAAAGTTTATACCTCAATTCTATCGCTTTTTTGGCCAGTGCTTTGGTTTTTGATTCCTTAAAAACCGGTTCCGAAGCCACTGCTTCCTGTGCGTGAGGTCTGTAAACGGGCTGAAAAACTCCGTATTGTAACCAGCGAATATAAAGTTGATCATCCTGCACATCTCCGGCAAAACCACCCAGGTCTGAATGCATATAGGCAAGGCCCTGCATTCCCATTTGTAAGGCAATTTCCGGCTGCGATTTTAATCCACCCCAACTCCTGCTTACATCACCGGACCATGGAATTAACCCATACCGCTGGGAACCTGCGGCACCAGCGCGCATAAGAATAAAAGGTCGCTGCTCCGGGAAATCTTTCTGATATCCTTCAAAAATTAATTTAGCCCAGGTATGTCCGTAAATATTGTGCATTTCGTCTGCCGTTCCGGTGACATGCTGTAATTCAGAAGGATGCACTTCTGGTTCCCCCAAATCTCCCCACCAGCCGGCAACGCCCATATTTGCAAGGTCTTTATAAATATTCCAAAACCAGGTTTGAGCTTCGGGCTTAAAAACATCTACAAGCCCCGTATTTCCAAAGTAAAAATCGTAGGTAAATGGATTTCCTGCTTGATCTGTGGCCAGAACTTTCTGCGCTACAGCTTCATCCCACTTTTTGGAAGTGGTTAAAATAAAAGGTTCTGTAACCAGAATTGTCTTTACGCCCTGTTCGGCTAATTTGGATATCATTTTTTCAGGTTCCGGAAAGGAATCCCTCTCAAATTCAAGATTCCCCATAGTCCCCTTCATTTCCTTACCAAACCAATATAGATCCAATATTACCGCGTCAACGGGAATAGAATCCTCTTTGAACCTTTGGATGGTTTCCTCTACTTCCTTTTGAGAATGATACCCAAATCTGCTGGAAAAATTTCCAAGCGCCCACCGAGGGATCATAGGTTGTTTTCCTGTTAAACTGGTATATTGGTCGATTAGATCTTCCCAGGAATCGCCTGCAACCACCTGATAGGTTTTTCTCCCGCTGATGGTTTCATATTTTAAGGAATTGTCTTTTTTGCTGTCCAGATCCAAAAATCCTATTGGAGCGTTATCAAAATGAAGCAGGTATTTATTTGATGAAAAAACTATTGGCAAGGTGAAATTGAGCAATTCTGATGTTTCCTCATATCCGTAATCTGCACGGTTATAAAGTTGAAGCCGGTTTCCACGCCTGTTCATTCCCAGGGCACGGGCACCTCCGCCAAATAATATTTCTTCTGCCGTTAAATTAAAATCCAGGATTTCAAATTCTTCGGTTTTAACGTAGCCTTTTCCTTCAGAAATTAATGGTTCAGACTTATAAAAATATAAAATCTGAAACGGATCTTTTCTGATCTCTACGCTAATTCCCGAGGTTGCCAATTCGATAAAATCCTCCTTCTCCACCACGCTATATTCCACCTTTTCAGGTTCTAAAACCACCGCGTACGAATTTGGATTGTAAACTTCCCCTTTAGGAATAAAGGAAGTTTCAATAATTTTGGTTGAATAGGGCTTTATTTGATAAGCTCCATCATTGGTTTTTATCTCAACAATTGAATCTTTTTGAGTAATGGAAACATATTTTCTGTCTGCATTTTGGGCATTTACAAATGAACATCCTGCAATAAGAAAAAATAGGCTTAGCTTAAATAACTTCATCAATTTTATAATTTTGTTGATAACAGTAAAACGCCTTTTGAATTAATTTGCAAGTTGTTTTCAAAAATAAATGTTTCGTCCGTTATAATATTTTTAACCGGTTTTCCGGTTAAGCCAACTTCTTCAAACCTGCTTAAATTTAAAGAGATCGGTTGTTCATTTTTGTTCAATATTACCGTTACTGTTTCATCATTTTTTATTCTAAACAGCACATAAACCCCATCTTCAGGGGCGAAATGAATTGTTTTTCCTGAATGGATGGCTTCACTGTTTTTTCGATAATTCAGTACTTTCTTCAAAAATGATTGCATTTCAGCCTGATCAGTATTTAATCCTTCCCCCGTGAAACCGTTTACCTGATCGTCTTCCCAGCCTCCCGGGAAATCGGTTCTTATCAAGCCGTGATCACCGGGTTTTGCACTATTTTCAATCAACACTTCGGTTCCGTAATACAGTTGTGGAATTCTCGGTAATGCAAGAATATATCCCAAGGCCATTTTGGTATTTACCACATCTTCTTTTAATTGGGTAAAGATCCGATCCATATCGTGGTTGTCCGGAAATATCATCATTTTTTCCGGATTGGCATAAGAAAAATCATTTGCCAGGCCTTCATACATTTTCACGAAACCTTTATCCCAACTTTCCGCTTCATTCAAAGCATCAACAATTGATTTTTGCATAGGAAAATCCATAGTAGAGGTTAAATTCGATTCGTATCCATCTTTATTTTTTGCTCCTTTTTGCCAGTAGCCAACCAATAAGGGATTGGTGCTCCATTCTTCACCAACAATGCTGAAATTTGGATATTCTTTCATAATTGCGCCGGCCCAGTCAGCCATAAACTGTTTGTTCGGGTATGGGTAGGTATCCTGTCTGATTCCGCCCAAATCCAGGGTTTCTATCCACCAAATACTATTTTGAATCAGGTAATTTGCCAACAAAGGATTCCGCTGATTTAAATCGGGCATGGTTGAAACAAACCAGCCTTCGCTCAATAAATTTTTGTCTTTAACCGATGCATACGAATCTTGATTTGTGGTTCTGCGGTGATTTGTAATGACAAGCTTATTTTTTAAATATTCATCCTGATAATTCACCCAATCATTGGCTGGTAAATCTTTCATCCACCAATGCCCAAGACCAATATGGTTTGCAACCTGGTCCATGATTAATTTTATGCCTTTATTTTTTGCGCTTTTAGCCAAATCCTTATAGTCTTCCAAAGTCCCAAAACGCGGATCTACCTGATAAAAATCGGTCATGGCATAACCGTGATAAGAACTTTCTTTCATATCATTTGTCAACAATGGCGATGGCCAAATGGCCGTAAATCCCATTTCGTCTATATAATCCAAATGGTTTGTGATTCCTTTTATATCGCCTCCGTGTCTGCCATAACCATCTTTTCTATCAGAGGTTTTTTCTTTCATGGTTTTTACAATGTCATTTGACACATCTGCATTTGAAAAACGATCTGGCGTAATCAAATAAATAACATCCGAACTGTCAAAACCTTCGCGTAATTTTGAGTCTTGAGTCCGTTCTTTTAATTCATAAGGAACAGAATATTTGGTAGGCTCTCCTTTTTTGGAAAAGTTGATGTTGAAATTACCTGAAGTTGCTTTGGACAGATCTAAATTCAGAAATAAATAATTGCTGTTATCAGTTTCCTTCACCTCTATTATCTGAATATTCTCATTTTCAATAGAAGCTGTAAACTGAGCAATATCTTTTCCGTAAATCAATAATTCCAACTGATCATCATTCATATCAACCCACCAGTATGGAGGTTCCACTCTTTCAATTTGGGCTTGAAAACTAAGGCTTCCAAGAAATAATATTAAAAAAAATATTTTATTCATATTTACTATTTGGTTCTGTTTTATAAAATTGAAATCACCTGATATTTGTTTAAAAAATGACCAAAAGGCTATCTCATTCAAAATCTACTTAATAAACTCTGTGATATTCAACATAAAATCCTCTCCCCCGCAGTTGTTATTTATGAGAGAGTCTTTTTTACGGTAACCGGTTCATTTGGTTTTAGTTCTGTATCTTTTCCATAGACCAAAATAATTATTGGCTCCGTCCCTTCCAAAAGGAAGCTTGTTTTATTTGAAGCCACTTCAATTTTAAGGATCTGGTTTCTGAAATTCACCTTAAACGAATAAGCGCTCCATTGTTCAGGGATTCTTGGGTTAAAGGAAAGTTGATCATTCACGACCCTCATTCCGCCAAAACCTTCAACAATACTCATCCAGGTCCCGGCCATACTTGTAATATGGCAACCTTCTTTCACTTCGTTGTTATAATCGTCCAGATCCAGTCTTGAGGTGCGTAAATAAAACTGGTATGCCTGCTCGGTCCTACCAAGTTTTGCCGCCTGAATACTGTGAACGCAGGGAGAAAGCGAAGATTCATGAACGGTTAAAGGTTCATAAAAATCGAAATGTTTTTCTAAAGTTTTATGGTCGAAATTTTCTTCGAAAAGGTAAAAACCTTGCAAAACATCGGCTTGTTTAATATAACAGGATCTTAAAATCCTGTCCCAACTCCATTTTTGATTGATGGGTCGGTGAATTTTGTCCAATTTGGCAACAGGGATGATCTCTTTGTCTAAGAATCCATCCTGTTGAAGGAAAATACCATGCTCTTCTGAATAAGGAAAATACATATTATCAGAAACTTCTTTCCAGGATAAGAGTTCAGTTTCAGTAAGATTTGTATAACCAATAATTCTTTCGTAATCCTCACTGTACCCGTCCTTAACCTTATCGATCATCTCTACACAATACTCGATACACCATTTTGCGAGGTAATTTGTGTACCAGTTATTGTTGACGTTATTTTCATATTCATTAGGACCTGTAACTCCAAGAATAACAAACTTATTTTTTGGTGTGCTGAAGTTTGCTCTTTGATGCCAGAAACGGGCTACAGCTATCATAACTTCCAGTCCTTTTTCAGGGATATATTTAAAATCTCCGGTGTAGCGTACATAGTTGAAAATGGCAAAAACCATCGCCCCGTTACGGTGAATTTCTTCAAAGGTGATCTCCCATTCGTTATGGCTTTCTTCTCCGTTCATGGTTACCATAGGATAAAGAGCAGCTCCATTTGAAAATCCGAGTTTCTCAGCATTTTCGATCGCTTTTTCCAGATGATTATAACGGTAAGTCAATAAATTCCTGGCCACCTGCTGATCTTTGGTCGCCATATAAAAAGGAATGCAATAAGCTTCTGTATCCCAATAAGTGCTTCCTCCGTATTTTTCACCAGTAAAGCCTTTAGGGCCAATATTAAGCCTTTCATCTTTGCCCAAATAGGTTTGATTGAGCTGAAAAATATTGAACCGGATCCCTTGTTGGGCTTTTACATCACCTTCAATGGAAATATCGGCCATTTCCCATATTTTGGACCAGGCTTCTTTTTGCTTCTGAAGCAATGCTGTAAAACCA